>CANBEE010000144.1 GCA_947367415.1 uncultured Bacteroidales bacterium | reverse complement strand
TACTCATACACGGCAACGGGTTTGTCTGAACAGGTGCAGAATACAGCTTCGGGCTTACCATCGTGAGGAAGATCAACACGGAGACCACCATTCTCAGTTTCTACATAGATAAATGCAATGTGATGCTCCTCAGTCATGGGATGAGCTACACTACCCACCTCAACCTTGATGTGGCAATCGTCGATACGGGTTACTACGGGAAGATGCTTCTCAACACTTGCATCAACCGTATTCACGGTGAGTTCCTTCATCTTTTCGCCGCAGCATACCACGGGAACCTTAGAGTCTACTACTTTCTGGATTACATTACCACAATGCTCGCATTTGAAAAATTTTACTGCCATAATTCTTATTGATTTAATAGGTTTATACTTTGTTTTTTTCTATGACAAAGGTAGAGCAAAGTTTTTAGTCTTGCAAATACTTTTCATCTATTGCCCGATAGATAATGATAATACTTCGCATCATAGAGAGAGAACAATAAAGGAGGCAGCATTGTTCGAGGAGGTTTATAGTTGAAGAATGAAGATTGAGGGTTGATGGATAGTGTTTCTAGAATATCAACCCTCAACCCTCAATTCTCAATCATACCTTACCTCAGAGTGTCTCTTGCTTGAGCGACTCTACATACTTGTCGATACGCTGCATTTCGCGCGGTATGCGTATGCGTTGGGGGCAATGGCTCACGCACTCGTTGCATCCTACGCAGTGGTCGGCTTGGCGCAGCTTGGGTACGGAGCGGTCGTACCCCACGAGGAAGGCGCGACGCATCTCGGCATAGCCCTCGTCCTGACGGCTCTTGGGGATGTTGCCTTCGTTGACACACTTGTTGTAGTGGAGCAGGATGGCAGGGATATCGAGTCCGTAGGGACAGGGCATACAGTACTTGCAGTCGTTGCAGGGGATGGTGGGGTACTTGGCGATGAGCTCGGCCGTATCGTAGAGAAACTCGTTCTCCTCCTCGGTGAGGGGCTGCAGAGGCGAGTAGCTGGCGAGGTTGTCCTGTAGGTGCTCCATATAGGTCATACCGCTGAGTACGCTGAGCACGCCCTTCGGGGTGCCGGCAAAGCGGAAGGCCCAGGAAGCCACGCTGCGATCGGGTTCGCGGGTCTTGAGGCGGCGCACGATATGGTCGGGCACACGCGACAGACGGCCTCCAAGCAGGGGCTCCATGATGACTACGGGGATGCCACGTCGCTCGAGTTGTACATAAAGGTACTCGGCATCAGAGTTTTTCCAGTCGAGGTAGTTCATCTGTATTTGGATGAAGTCCCAATGGATGGTGCCCTCATCGTGTAGCTTCAGGTAGCGGTCGAAGGCCTCGTTGTTGCCATGGAACGAGAATCCCAGGTGGCGTATACGGCCTGCACGGCGCTCCTCCTGCAAGTAGTCGAGCATACCGTTGTCGACGTAACGCTGTTCGAAGTTGCGGTAATCGTTGCCCAGCGAGTGTAGCAGGTAGTAGTCTATGTAGTCGACCTGCAGCTCGCGCATAGAGTCGTGGTACATCTTCATCGAGGCCTCGCGGCTCCAGGTGCTGCGCGAGAAGTTCGACAACTTGGTAGCCACGTAGTAGCTCTCGCGAGGATAGCGCTTGAGGGCGATGCCCGTGCTCTGCTCCGACTTACCACGGAGGTAGGCAGGCGACGTGTCGTAGTAGTTGACTCCGTGGGCCATGGCATAGTCGACAAGCTCGTTCACCATTTCCTGATCAATGATCTCCTGCTCCTTGCCATTCTCGTCCTTCACCTTCTTCTGCGGCCAGCGCATGCAGCCGTAGCCGAGGATTGACACCTTATCGCCCGATGTGGGATGGGTGCGGTAGGTCATTTCGCCCAGTATCTCTGTGGAGCCGCCATAGGTGATGGCGCCCTGCTCTTTCTTACCCGAGCAACCCGTCATCACGGCTGCTGTGGTGAGTACTCCTCCACCGAGAGTTTTGATGAAGCCACGGCGGGTGAGGTTGTTATTGTTGTTTTTATCCATAGTTATCGCTTCGATTGATTCTTAGATTGTTTTCGTTGCCAAGTGTCCCTCTACATAGATGGCACTGTAGGGACGTGCCGGACACAGGTTCTCACAGGCACCGCAGCCGATGCAGCGCTCTACATCGATGACAGGGATACGACGCGAGCTGGGATTGCTCTCGTCGGAGGGCACCATCTGTATGGCTCCTGTGGGACAATGGCGCTGGCAGTTGCCGCAGTTGACATCATCTGTGAGGACGATACAGTTCTTGCGAATCCATACGGCATGACCCACCTGAGTTGAGGACTTCTCTTCGCGGGTGATGGGCTGTATAGCTCCCGCAGGGCACACCTCAGAGCAGCGTGTACACTCGGGACGGCAGTAGCCACGCTCATAGGAGAGCTCGGGCTGCATGAAGCGGTCGAGACTGGTGGCAGGACGAAGCACGCCATTGGGGCAAGCCGACACACACAGCTGGCAGGCCGTGCAGTGTTGGGCAAAGTGCTTGGCGGTGAGTGCACCAGGAGGTAGGATGGGTGTCTGACGCTCGGGCACCTTCTTGTCAAGTATCTCGGCCAGTCCGCCATCGACCTTTTTCTCCTCAGCTTTGAGGGCAGCAGTAGCTGTTACAGCGGCTGCGGTGGCGAGGAAGGCGCGGCGTGAGGCGTCAGGAGCTTTTGATTCTTTAGATTCAACAGGCTGTATAGATAAGTTAGAAGGTCGTGTATACTTGATGGCTCCTCGCTTGCACTTATCGATGCAGTCCATACAAGCCACGCAGCGGCTATAGTCGATAGAATGTTCCTTGCTATGGATGCACGAAGCCTTGCAGTTGCGCTCACAGAGTCCGCAGCCGTTGCACTTATCGGTATCGATCACGGGCTTCAGCCATGAGAAGCGTGAGAGGAAGCCCAGCACGGTGCCCACGGGGCAGATGGTGTTGCAATAGGTGCGTCCGCCACGCCAAGCAAGCACGGCCACCACGAGAAAGGTCACAATGGCCACGATGAGCACAGGCAGACTCTTCATCCACACGTCGAAGGTGTAGAAGGCGTAGCTGTCCATGCGTTCGGCCAGCTGGGCCAGCAGGTTATTTATACCTATATATATGGGCTGCAGCAGCGCCGATACCATACGGCCATAGGCGCTATAGGGTGCAAAGAGCACCACGAAGCTATTGATGCCTGCCACGATGGCCACCACAAACAGGGCCAACATGCCATAGCGGAGCCAGTTGACGGCACGCGAGTGGCGGAAACGGTTCTTCTTGCGCTTACCGGCCAGCCACGACACGAGGTCCTGGAATACGCCCAGCGGACATATCACCGAGCAGTATACGCGTCCGAAGATGAGGGTGAGCAACACAAGGAAGACGATGACACCCACGTTGAGTGCCAGTACGGCGGGCAGGAACTGCACCTTTGCCATCCAGCCCAACCAGGCATGAAGCGTGCCCGTGAAGTCGAGCAGCATCAGCGTAAGCAGGCCGGCAAAGAGTACCGCAAGAGTACGACGAATGTTTTTTAGCATAGTAATTTATTCTTCAGAATTCATTATTTCCAATTCATTATTCAGAGAGCATCACTCCACTCCCCCACTCTCTTACCCCAGAATGTGCGCTTGCCATCGCTACTGTATCCAGCATAAACAATGGTCGCCTTGCGTGGTGAGGCTTCCCAATCGAGTTCTCGAGCCACACACATCTTGAAGGAACCGAGTCGGAGGATATTGGTCTCGGGGTCGAAACTCCAGTTTCCACTCAGCGCTCCCGACATAGTGCCATCGGCATTGAGGGTGAGCTTGCCCGATGTACGCTGCTTCTGGTAGCTATAGGTGAGGTTGATATGCTCCCACTCACCCACAAACTCCTCGGCCGTGAGCGATGCCTGAGGTACGGCAGCATAGCGCTCAGGAAGCACTACAGGCCATCCGCTCTCTGTCCACAGAATACGGCGTACATGGCCATGCATGATGGCATTGGAATAGGCATTGCCGCGAGCTCCCTCGGGGAGACGGCCTTGAGAAGTATAGAACCAATTGCCCTCACCATCGGTGAACACGCCACAGTGAGCTATACCTACCCAACCGCTGATACTATCGGCCGCAACTTGAGGCTTGAACTTGTAGGGATGCGTCACTACAGGATAGCAGTCGGCTCCATTAGTAACATTTGCACCATCCATGCCAAAGTATGGTCCTGTAATATTACGGGCACGGCACACTCGGGTGTTATAAGCTACAGCCAATTCATCATAAGCAAGGAAGAGATAGTAATACCTGGTTTCGGGATTGTAGATTACCTCGGGCCCCTCTGATGCTTGCCAACGTTCACCTGCCTTACGAGTATAGATGCGCTTGCCATAGCGTGTGGTAGCTCCTGCTGCAGCGGAGCCTATCCCCCACGGATTGCCGGGATACTTCATCAGCTTACCTGTCTCAGGATCAATTTCAATGGCAGAGATACCCGTATGCCATGAGCCATAGATGAGCCAATGGCGACCGTCGGGAGTGACCTCATAGGTGGGGTCAATGGCATTGAAGCAGAACCACCCACCCCACTGACTTCCCGTGCCATAGGAAGAGGCAGCCTTATCGGAGCTACTGCTGATGACATAGCCCTTGTCTTCCCACTTATTGGAGGCAGGGTCAGTGGTCTCCATCATACCGATGAATGCCCATTGGTCGGGCACGAGGCAGTAGTACATACGGTACAGATTATCGTTGATCTTGCGCACCACGGGAGCCCAATAGCCCATATTGGTCAGTTTATCCACGGTAGCACGCCCCATACGAGTGAAATAGGCATTCACCGAGTCGAGCGCCCACTGGGGCTGGTCGACCATCAAGGTACCACCCAAATACTCCCAGTTGACGAGGTCGAGCGAGCGGCGTCCGTGGAAGTGGCCATGACCATCGTGGGCATTGCCATACGAAGCATCGGTCTGATACATATAATAATATCCGTCGGCCGCTTTCATCACGGTGGGGTCATGCACATTGGCCAGATTCCACTGGGTGCGCTGATTCCATCCCGCAATATTGGTATAACTATCGGCATACGTGGGGATACGCTTATTGCTTATCTTATTATAATAGGTAAGTTCCTTGAGCAACAGGTCGCGGGGTTCGTCGACACTGACACTATCTATACTGCGTATGCGGAATCCACGGGTAGTACCGTCGCTAATATGAAAACGCAGCGAATCGAGCAACTTCACATTGCCCGGTTTCACGATGATACTGTCAACATAGGCACCACTGACCACATCTACTCTCTTCTCGGAGCTATAGCGGTTCACATATATCTTTTCGGGGATATTCTGCGCTACGGCAAAGCACGTCATTGCACCACACAGCACAGCTGTCATCATTCGTTTCATCGTACACATAGCTTTGCTGTTTGATTATCTACACGCAATACATATATTCCGGGCTGCAATCCTTGGAGCTGCACCACACTATCAGTAATAGTCATCACGAGGGTGCCATCAAGTCTGTACAGCACAGCACTGCTCACCTCCTCGCTCAAGGTTAGCATAGTACCATTTAGCGCATAAAGCTGTTTGTCACTGGTTACTACATCTATTCCGCTTGCTGCTGCAAAATACATCTTGCTTATGCGGCTATAGTCATGCGTACGGCTACTACCGTCACGGTAATTGGCAGTCATTGTTCGCTCGCTATACGAGAACTTCAAGCTACGCAAATTGGCCAAGTCGAGCGACACTTCGGCACTATCGGTATACGACACGTACCAATCGAAGCCATCGGCCTGTGCCATTAGCGCCTGCCCTTGCCAAAGCATCAAGGCGACAGCTAATAAACGACGTAAAACAGAACACTTCTTCATATCGTTCTTATCCAGCCATGAAAGTACATACAATATACAGACCCACCACTACTGCGAGCAGAATAAGGAGAAAACCCATGGAGAAACCATGAAACTTCTTTCTCTGTGGTTGTACTGGCATCGGTTCATCAGGTCTAGCGCCTTGTTCCTGTATCTGATTCTGTATCTTCGGTTTTTTATTCATAGCTTTATGATTCTCTTCGTGTTAATAATCAAATCATTTTGCGCAAATATACAAAAAGTTTCTTAAAACATAGGCACTTAGGCATATATTTCGAAGTTTATTCCAATATTACTTCTTGAATTTGATGCTGCGTGAAGTCTCTCCCAGGGTCCAACTCACGATATAGGTGCCACTGGGGAGTTCAGCCACAGACTGTTCTGTGTCGGCACTGAAGGTGTACAGCAGACGTCCACCAACAGTATATACGCGAACACTCACCTCGGCCAATACACGCATATCGTCTGAAGCAAAACGTATACTCTCGCTCGCTTGGTCATAAATGATGGCATAATCTATTGCGGACTTATAGTCGAGAGGTTCCACTGCACCATCAATCGATTGCTTAGCCTCCATCAATTTCCAACGCACATTGGAACCCTTGTTCTCTACATTGCCCAAGCAGGGTTCGCCAGCCTTTGGAGATTGTCCTACTGAGCCCAACAAACCTGAGACATTGGTTAGCGTAAAGGCATTGCTGAGTACCTGTTCTGCGACAAACTCTCCCCACTTATCACGCGGAGTTTCTGTCAGAGCCAGCGTGCCACTCTCATCCATCACCGACACATACATTCCATTGGTATATATATTATAGGTATTCAGAGCATTCGGAACCGGTATCAGCCTGAAGCGTTGTGCTGGATCCAGCGTGTCGGCCTTTTCCAGCGTAAGTCCTTCACTGCATGAGAGGTTCAGTCCTGCCAGATGACGCATATAATAATCTGTATTTTCCTTTGGAGCGTTCAAGGTAGCAAACAAGTCCATAGCCTCTCTCAATCGAGCGATAATATCTTGATACTCCTTGGCTTCGGTATACTTACCGGTTTCGGCAAGGTATCCGGCGGCAAACTGAAAAACCGTTATCCCAAAGGCTTGCGGTTGTTATAACCAAAAAACAGCCCGACCTATTCAAAGAATAATTGTATAATAGCGAAATTTCATTTTTTTATTTTTTTCTCGCATACCCTCTTGCAA
>CANBEE010000143.1 GCA_947367415.1 uncultured Bacteroidales bacterium | reverse complement strand
TCGTAAGCATGGTAGCGAGCGTCGTCCTCTTCATGATAGTCTCTAAGCCACGCAATAGCATCTTCGTTCCCAAGGTCGGCAGCAAAACCGACATACTTGGCTATAAGCTCGAGCATCTCGGGATGCTGCTCAGCTACGGAGTCAGCTACCCGCATCGCAGCCTCAGGGTCGGTAAGACTATCTTCCAGGTCCTTGGTGTCTACGATACATAGCACCGGTTTCTCCTCTATCTCGTCCCACTCGGTAATGATGGTAGAGTAACTTTCCAGGCTTAGGGTAACATCAGGTCTCTGCTTGGGACCTTCCTTCAAGCCCACGTAGAAGAAGTCAGAATGGTTTGCACCGACATACAGCCCCAAACGGTCGTGGGTCATATAGCACACCTCCAAGTCCATCCCTGGCATTGGAGTGTCATCCAGAGCTGGGCGCAGCCCTGACAGATTCGTCCCTTTCTCCATCTCGTCCCTGGCTATCATTGATGTAGCCCCTTCGTGCGTTGCCAACAGCATATCCCAGCGCTCACGCAGATACGGAACGAAAGTAATGCTCACTTCGCAACAGGCATAGCTCAGCCCGATGGTTCCTGAGTGCCAAACACTCTCCTTATGTATGGAATATTTTGCCGAACCGTATTTACTCTTCACCTCCACATGCTCGCCGTCGGCACTGGCCTTCACATATATATCCTTCACATACTCGCGATACTGAGAAGGAAACATCCAATCCACATACACCCCCTTTTGCACTGCCTCGGGCGAGGCATAATAATGGTCAGACGAATAGTTCCTGTCGGCCCTTGTGCTCAAATCTATATAAAGAATCATAATCTGTATTTTTTAGTCGCAGGCTCTGCTACAAGTAGAGCATGTGTCGAAGTTATTTTCTATGAATATCACTCACCTTAGGCGGATACTATAGTAGCCATCACGATAAGGCATCACGTTCTTTACAGCCACCACCACCGAACTGGCCGTGGATGCCAATCCTTTAGTGGTCACTACCCCGTCGGCTTCAATGGCTTCGACATACACGTTGCCCCATCTGGTCCATCCGCCTTTTCTGTCCAATCCCTCAAACAGGGCCATACCCACACGCAGCTTGTTCCTCGGTATGGTAAGCGTCTCGTCCAATTCGTACTCTCCCGTACCGTTCTCGATATAGAAATTCACTCTCAGTTCGTACCAAAATGTGCTTGCTTCCTTGATTTCAGACATGATTTGAAGATTGAAAATGTTAATATCATTCTGCAAAATTACGAACTTTCGACTTTGGGCCCTCTGGCACTTTCTCTCCAGACAATAGTGGGGAGAATAAGGTCCTCTCTGTAGTCTGACGACCATCAATGTCGATGGGTGTTGAAATCAATTTCTTAAGATATGCTTCATTCTCAAGGGTGCACTCATACATTTCGTCCACAGCCGCTTTGAGTTGCTTGAACAACTTGTTGGCTTCCTTATATATCTTACCATAAGCTATAGCCCCCAATCCCAGTTCTGCCAATCCGGCTCCGGCACTTATCTGCATTATAGCCAACTCGTTGACCAGCTTTTTCATTTCCGCCACTGACTTTACATTATAATCATATTGACTAACGGTGTAGGGGATTCTCATGTCTCCACCTTGTTTGCTGATCAGTTTTACAGCCTTGCATATCTGCTTTGCCTCTGTTTCAAGATAGTATGTGTGTACATCAAAATCAGGAGCATCGCCCTTGAGCGCTTTTGATGCTTTGTAGTGCAAGTTCTTAATGCCATAAAAATAGTTGTCCACAGCCGCCACACCACAGTTCTCAGGCTTTTCCCATTTTTCGGGCAGCGTGAGTTCGGTCCACTTGAGCTCGGTCACCACAGCCTCCGCTGGCCTCATGTCCTCGGGAATCTCCAGTTCGCATTTCTTCTTTGACAGTTTGATGTCGTGGAATACATATGCAGCCGATGTCCCATTGGTATTGGCCAGCCAGAACATCAACTGTTCGCAACCGTTTATGGGCACCGTTACCGTCTGAGGCTTCATCCCTTCGAACACAGCCAGTTCTGCCATCACGATATGGTCGGCACCAATGAGCAGTTTCTCCTTTCTCTCACTGATATCGGGCTGATAAGTGTCCGTACCAAAGAACTGCATATCACCCTCTGTCCTGAGACACTCTACAGTGAAGGTGACACTGTTGTACTGTCCGTAGGTGTTGAAGGCAGCGCATGAGTTCTCCACAGCCTCGCCGCCAGCCGCCAACATCATCAGTGCTGCCACGCTCATCAACGAGGTGCCCACCACAGCACCGCCTACCGAACCGATAGGCACAAAAGAGGCACCTACGGCAGCTGCACCGATAGTGCTTGCACCCGCAGCATCAGTACCTGACAACACACCAAAATCAAGCGAGAAGTGAGTACTGGTCTGCAGTACAAACCCCTTGTATATCCTGCTGTTGTCGTATCTGGTGAAGTAATCCTTCTTGGACTTGCCATCCACGAAACCGCCCGATTTAGAGGAACTGATATAGTGCAGGTATGGTGCTCCGAGGTCTATCAGGTCTATCTCGTCGGGACATTCGGGCACAGGATGTGCGAACAATTCATTTTCTACGGGTTCGCCACGATACACCACCAGATCGGCCACACCATAGGCCGCTACGTCCATCGTACCCTGTCCCTTGCTCTCAAACTTCAGTTTGCGACACTTGTTCAATGGCAACACATGCTTCTGGTTGGGGTAGGTAGCACAGAGTGGAATGGTCTTTATCAACTGGTCGTCGGCATATACATATAGTTCGTCGTTGACCATATTCCAACTCTTACTCACATAACCGGTAACGAAGCTCACATAGTCAAACTCATTGCCCAAATCGAATATCGCATGCGACTTGGCATCATCGCTCATAAAACCGGCAAAGTTGTAGAGGAGGAAACCCTCATTGAACTTAGTACCTCCCATCGAGAAAGTGACATAGTCCGATGTACCATCATAGAGCTGCTTGCTCACATTGCCACGAAGCGAATACGGAGGAATGTTTGTGATGAGTTTGCATACATCGGGTAACTGCTTCAGGCTTGGGTCTGGCTCGCCATCGCTCTCCAGTGCCGTTTCGGCAGGTTTCTCTCCCTCTGGGTATATCCATGCATCTACAATACCTGCCCAATGGCTGCCGTGCGACTGCTCGCTGGCAAATGTCAGCTTCTTCACACCCGTCACATCCAGCGTTACCTGCCTGGCAATGTGGTGCTGCTCTATCTCGTATTCATACAATATCTTATTGTCGCCCAACACGGTAACCCAACCCTTTCCGTTGCTTGCATCGTCGGTCACCATCGGTCCTACGGTGAACTGCAATGTCTCGTACTGTCCATTGATATTGAGATGAGTCTCAGCAGCGCCATTGCCAATGAGTTGCATGTCCATTTTCAATATCAGACCATGGTCCCACGTCTTGTTACCTATCTTTATGGCCTCTTCTTTTCTGCCTGGAGCCACCCACTTGTGAGTGCCATCCTCCAAATCGGCTGACGTGGACAGGTAATATGGTTTCAAGTCTCTGAACAGCATCTTCTTCTTACCGTCCAACTTATACCTGTCCTCCAGGTTGTGCACCTTCTGTCCCGCGGTCCACAAGGCCACCTCGCAGAAAGCCAAATCCATGCCATCGTCCACCAGCGAGAACTTCAACGACTTCACCCCACTCACATTCAGCGTAATGTGCCTGGGCAGATCGTCCGTCTTCACCGGACTGTCAAAAATCTTCCTACCATCGGCATGTATCAGCACAATAGTAGGGACCTTGTATATCTGACGATGCACAGGAGCCATGACGAACGAAATATTCTCGTACTTACCATCCAAATTGAATGTTACCTCTCCTGCCTGCCATAAAGTGAAGGCATTCTTCCATGTCTGATGACCACGCACCTGCACAGATGCCTCAGCCTCATACCCCTTAGGGTCGATGGGCTTCAGCGCCTTGGTAACATATACTGGACCTTGCGCAAAGGATACCGCACACAGCATCAATCCCATCATCAGTGTAGCAAAACGTTTCGCTTTCATACTCATAATTATATATTAGTCAATCTATTCACGACAAAGATACCATATCATAACGAGAAATGCAACACCATACGTCTTTTTTCGTTAAAGGGAAATATCATAGCAGTCCCTCTCCCTCTCAAGACGAGTGTAGGACAAGTGTGCATTCGTCGAAATTGCGCTTCTGCAAGGCCTCACGGGGCATCATGATGTTTATCGTGCCACTGTCAAAGAAGCGCATCATCCACCTTTCCTCCTCGTCAAGCTGAAGGAGCGACACCAAGCCCTCGTTCTCGTTCTCATACCCCTCGGTCATTGCCGGCATTCCTAACAACTTGAAACCAAATTCCTCCTCGCTCTCCGAAGGATCGAACCTCATTCTCTCTGCCTCGAGCACAGCCACCTGGCCATCCTCCCAATAGTATTCGTGGGTGCACAGATGGTCTGTTACCTTTACATATATCACTTTGTAAGCACCAGGCTCCCACTCGCCCATGCCATGGCACTGTGCCTCGTCATCGCCCAGGAAATAGTCCATATCGGCAAAGAACCATATCATCCCCTCGTGGGGTAGCAGTCCCTCCGAATCCAAAGCGGCAATCTCCTCCAGCCGCACCTGACAGATGAATGTAAGCAACTCGCCCTCCTTGTTCTCGGGCCATTTCACATTCACAGGCAGGTCGGGAAATCCCCACCAATGACTCTGTCCTACAAGGCAGTCTTGCGTTGGTTGTATGTTTATCCTTATCGCCATAGGAAAATTATTTCTGTTCCTCCACCGCTGGCATGTGGTACATCTCTATTTCGGCAGCATAGCGTGTCAGGCGACCACTGCGGTACATGTGCACCGTTTCTTCCTGCATGTGGCGGTTGCGCAATCGGGCACCATAGATAGCACACTGCTCCAGATATTCCTGACGGTCAGCACCTTTGTCCACCTGTCCCTGCAAGATCATGTCGTACATCTTCGCGTAGCAATCTCCCAGACAATAATAGTCAGCACCTCTCAGATAGCAGTGCCACGCCCTATCGTAGTCGATGGGCACATCGTAGAGTCCCTTGCAGTAGATATCGCCAAGCAACTCGGCCGAAATGCCGTCCAATTCCTCAACACACTCCTCCAGAATCTGCAGGATATTGCCACGACACTCATCGCGTTGCTCTGTCTGTTTCACGCTCAAGCCCTCATATACAGCCATTTGGTTGGTAGCAAAGTAATGCCAGCATGCCGTATTGCCCTCATCGGCACCTTTACTATACGTATCAAGCATTGCATCCCAATCCCTAAGATTGCCATTGTTATCATAACCTCGAGCAATAGCAAGGGAAAAATACGAAAAAGTCACTCCACCCTCTACAGCCTTGGCAAACCACGGTTCAGAGTCCTCGTACCTTCCTCTTGCCTGCAACACCTCCCCCTTCAGATCGTAAAACCATGGGTTGGTGCTCTGCTCCAGCAGCTGGTCAAGTATCTGTTCGGCCATATCCAGGTTCTGCTTGTATCCATAGCGCCCGAATATCAGGTTACACAACTGATGATAGGCGGCATATTCATTGCCCTGCTTCAAGGCTCCTTCCAGCAAGGCGATGGCCTTTCTTGGATTATATGGTTCAATCTCGCCACAAAACATCATGATGGCAAGAGCCACATCAGCCTCTACCACACCCCCTTGCTGGGCTTTAACAAACAGGCGCTGGGCTGTGATGAGATAATCCTCTTCGGCCGACAGATCATGCCAAGAATAAGTCAGACGGCCCAACTTGAAACAAGCCACAGGGTCACCGGCTTGAGCCAAAGCTTTGATACTCTCCACCTCTTCCTGTGAGATGGTTCTGCAAACTCCTCCGTTATAAAATTTTATCATGGCATTATATTTTATTTAACGATAATCGGATAAGCGGACTTTCCGTTTCAATCAAATATCACTCCGCGATTTATTGAAGGAGGCGGATTCCAGTCTATGCCTCGTCTGGCCAGTGCAGCCCTCTTGGTACTCCAATAGCCATAGCAGAAGCCCATGCCTCGGGGCTCACCTTTCAGTTGGTCATCAACCTCCAGTTCCACCTCATATATAACATTCTCCCACTCTAGCGTACTCTGCACTATGTCTGCCCTCAACATGCCTCCCAGATTTGCCCAGCACTCCTGTGCCCTTTGTCCGTCTTGTGCGCTGACCACCCAGGATAGCTTGTATATCAACTCATCAATATAGTTGAAATAATCCATGTCATAATCCGACCTTGTATCCTCGTCCTGATCTTGCACGTAGCAGTTATACAAACGGCACAGCTCACACATCGACAGGTAAAGGCGCGGTGTCTCACGCTTGTCGAGCACATCGTTCCGAAGCAGGTCCTGCAGGGCACACACCTTGTGCTGTGGACCTATCACGCTGTTGCGGAATGGCGCGAGGCCCTTCAGTTCGTGGATAAATTCATGCAAGAGTGGAATGTTGCGCCACACTTCTCCCTTGCCAGCATTTTCATATATATCTTCAAGCAAGCGCACGGCATTCGTTTCGTCCCAATCGTGTGAACTTTCAAAGTGGTTGCCAAAGAAGAATACGCATCTCGCCTTCCCTGTTCTCTCTGTGGTTGGAGTGCCAAGCACCTGCCACTGGCGCATCAGCACATATTGATGTCCCCCAAACGTGAAGTCCATCCGTTCTGTATCGATATATTGCAAACAGAAAGTGGAACCAAAGATTTCAAGTTCCTTGCTAACGGCCAAATCTTCTTCCAGGACATGTACCCATTCCACTACCTGATCGGCAACTCCCTTTTCGCCCTTGGCACTGATTCGGGCAATATTAAAAACCGGTTTCATGGCGACTTAAATTACACGAGTACTACAACGACCTAATAAATAGGCTAAAGAGTCTGATGATTCAAAGAATATCCCCACATTAATATCGTCACACAAGAATACAAAACCCCTTAGTCATGGACAAAAATAGATGAATAATTAGGAAAATCCAAGTTTTTTTGCCAACAATGATGCCTACAAGGTAATAAATAGTATATCTAC
>CANBEE010000142.1 GCA_947367415.1 uncultured Bacteroidales bacterium | reverse complement strand
CTCATAGAGCCTATAGCTTTAAGTATACGCAGCAGCCCATCACTTTGATATACAATATTTATAGTACCCGCATCATAAACGAGGTAGGCGGTAGTAGAGAGCAATCCGGCATAAGTCAGTTTCAATTCCTTTGTATCAGGATTAAACTCGTAAGTACCGTTAAGTGTCTTCTTTCCTGCAGTAAAAACACAGGTGTTATCCTCATTAAAAGTGATGACACAGGACCCTTCCTGAATCTTCAGCTTAGCCAGATACTGATCCACCTTAGCCTCTACTTGCGAAGCTATGGCATCACTGCCAAGATTAGCCAAGGCATTCTCGCTTTCAAAAACAAAAGCAGAGCCTTTGAAGTTCCATGTACCAATAATCGTTTTTTGATTGACTGTAGTAAAGGC
Source organism: uncultured Bacteroidales bacterium (assembly GCA_947367415.1). GTDB lineage: Bacteria > Bacteroidota > Bacteroidia > Bacteroidales > Bacteroidaceae > UBA1189. Next base: position 6,663 of record CANBEE010000142.1, on the reverse strand, counting down.
ATTGAGGATAGAGCCCAGCAAACCCGATACTACGCCATCGTTTGTCAGAGCTGTGCCGTCATCATTGGCACTGGTAGTACCACTTCCCGCCAATGTACCAAGCAAGCCTCCAAGCAAGCCCGAAGCTGCATTGTCATCTTTTGTAGTCGTGCCTGTAGCTCCCAATGTGCCCAAAACATTACCCAACACATCACCGCCAGTAGCAGAATTTGTTTCTGTCGCGTTGTCCGCTGTCTTTTCGGTTGTAGTTTCGGTTTTCCCACCACCTGTCAGCGACTTGAACAATCCTGACAAACTTTGCGCATTGGCTCCAAGCGACATAGTACCGGCAAGGATACATATAGTAAAAAACTTTTTCATCATTCAGTCGCGTAATAATTGATGTTCTACAATTTCAACAAAAGGAATCCTTATGCTTCTTCAGCAGCCTCGTTCTCGGGTTCTTCAGGAGCAAATTCTGTTATGCCGCATGACACGAGAATATTGTACCACTGAATAAGCTTGCGCACATGAGACATATATACGCGGTCACGGTCATAGTTAGGAAGTACCTCTGCAAAGAAATCGGCTAGCTCCTCATTGGATGCCTTCTTGTAATCAATCGTACAGAGAGCGCCTTCGCACTTTGTTTTCACACTCTCCAATACCTGCCACAGAGGAACCTCCTCTTCATCGGTATACATAGCAATATCACCGAGCGACACCACCTTATCGGTAGCATGAATCGGCTGACGCTTTTTCGTGGCATCCACAGCCTCAACGATAAGCATATTGCGTCCACTTGATATAAGTTTATATAAACCGGGCTTGCCGGCAACAGTCAGAATTGTTTTAAGCATAATAGTTCTTTCGTTAAATGGTTTATAATTATTGAATTAATCTTCTTGTTGTTTAATTAGATTACAAATTTAGAAAAACTGAGCGAAATGCAAAAAAATATGACCGAGAAAAAAGCATCTGCTCATAAGAGTTTTCTACTTAATGCCTCTATAACTTGGTTTACTTGGGCAATAAGTGAAACTGTACCATCATTATAGACACGGAAAGACGCTCTTGACAAGAGCTCATCATCGGTCGTCTGATTACTCATTCGCCTACGGATAGCCTGTTCGTCAGCCCCATCGCGCTTCATTGCACGCTGGAGGCGCAATGCCTCCGGAGCATGTACCACAAGAATGGCATCCACATCAGCATCCATGCCCGATTCAAAAAGGATAGCTGTCTCAACGGCTACAATTCTTGAGCCCACTTTAGCTGCCCAAGCAGTAAAATGGGTCCGCACAGCAGGATGCACGATACTATTGACAAGAGCTACACGGTCAGGATTGCCAAACATATAGGAGGCCAGGAAAGCGCGGTCAACATTTCCGTCAATGCCATACGCCTGCGTTCCGATCGCCTCTATAAGAGCACTACGCAACACAGCATCTGAATTCATCAGCCGCTTGGCCTCTGTGTCGCAGTCATATACAGGGACTCCCATCATACGGAATAGACGGGACACAATCGACTTGCCACTGCCAATACCGCCAACTATAGCAATCTTATAGGGATGCTCCGTATACATTCTTATTATTAATTAGAAAAGGAGGTTACATGGTTGAAGGTAGTGCATCAACTTCGAGCAAATAATCCACTTCTGAGGGTTCTACCTTCACATTATGCACATTGTCTGGACAGGTCACCAATTGCGGAGCCACTTTCCCGGAAACGTTACCTTGAATCGTCGTGTAATGCACTTGCAGCTCAAAGTCATCGCCCGTTACCTTGCTATAGTCCTCAAGGCTTACACGAAAGACGACTCGTGCCTTCGAGGGAAAGGTCTTAAGCGACATGCCATACGGGAAAAGATAACCATTGATTGGCACTTCCACTGTCTTCGTCACATAAGGACTGACTGCAACATGGAGCATTACCTCGGAAGGAACATATTTAACACCACGATGAATGTCGCCAATCGGCAGAGACTGACTGACCGAGTCGGAGATTCCCACATACTTCACGTTAGGTGTATATACAGCCCTTAGCGTATCAAGGAAAGGCTCCGTTGCATACACTGTTACGCTATCAGGAATAACACTCACTCGCTGAATCTGATGCTGGTTGTCAGCCTCTATGCGCCCATTGACACGTACAGGAACTTTCACTCCATGCGAAGAAGCAACATAGTACTGTAATGTATCGACCGAGATTGACAGGATTTGAGTCGACGAAGAGAGCTGTTCCCCTATAAACTTAGCAAGTTCCTTACCATAAATAGCCGTACGTCCCGCTACATTAGGGAAATCACGATAATCTACGGTCAACTCCTTAAACTTGCCGCGTGCCTTATATTCAATCAACTTGTCTCCCTTGTCTTTTAGCACCACATTGATTTGTTCCGGCAGTGGCTCCGTGACAATCATATCTTCCGGCACATTCTTCAAATGAAGTTTGGGCGAATACTCCATCTCATATTCCCCTGTCATTGTCGTCAAATACCAAAAGATAAATGCGACCAATAGAAAAAACAAAAACACGAAAAACTCCCTGCTATTATTTATACGCAGGAAGTTTTTCACAAAACGTTTTGTGTTCTGTAGCTGACCGGGCTGTTTACTGGCCATTAAAGCTGCACTTTTTACTTCTGTTGAGGATTAGTCGACATGTCGGCATATACAGACGACTTGTCAACCTTTATCTTTACACTGGGAGCAATCTCCAGCACTACGACATTGTTGTTGACTTCCTTCACCGTGCCATAGATACCACCGCTGGTCACTACTTGCTGACCTGCGCTAAGGCTGTTGCGGAAAACCTCGATAGCCTTCTGCTGCTTGCGCTGTGGACGGATCATAAAGAAGTACATAATAACGAACATCAATATGATCATAAAAATCGGTGATGCGAAAAATGAGGCTGCGCCTCCTGCCTGTGCTTGTAATAACAACATTTTCTTCTTTTTTTATTTATTAATAAATTTCATTACTCTTCTTGACCGACAAAGATACACAATAATTAATTATGCCTTGTTCAGTTTGTTCTCTTTTTTCAATTGATTAACAATTGTGTCAAGCATACCATTGATGAAGCCACCACTTTTGGGAGTACTATACATCTTGGCAATCTCCACATACTCATTGAGTGACACCGAAACAGGGATAGAAGGGAATGACAGGAGCTCGGACAAAGCAACCTGCATTATCAGGATATCCATAAATGCCAATCGTTCCATATTCCAATTCTTCGTATTGCCCGCCATCAATCCACGATACACCTCCGCATTATTGATGGCATTGCGGAAGAGCTTGCTGGCAAATTCTTTATCCTCATCATCACGGAATTCTGGTAGCAACTCCTGCTCTGCACCATTTTCAGGATCAAAACGCTTGATAGTCTTCAGCACAAACGTATCAACAATGGTCTTGTCGTCATTCCAATAAAGGCTTTGTTCCTCAAGCAATTCATCAATATCGTCATTCTGGGCAATGAATGTGCGATACAGTTTACGCCACAGCTCACGGTCATCTTCATAAGTAAGACTCTCCTTCGCCATATATGCCTGATAAACATCTGACGCCTCAATCTGCTCAAAAAGACGCTTTACAAACTCACTCTCATCGTCCCACGAACGCTTCTGATTCTTGCTGAACTCCTCCAGCTGCTTATTTGCAGCGAGCTGTGCCATAAAAGCATTATCAATGAAACGTGTATTGGGATTAAGGTCTTCGTATGTAGGACGCAGTTTATGACGACGATTATCTATTCGACGATCAGCAAAGCGCGTAAGCTCTACCATCAACAACAACAGATAGTTGTACAAATCATATGCCTTGGACAAACTATAAAACAATTCCTTCTCTGCCGCCTCTACACTCTTGCCCTCATTCTGATAATAGGCATAGACGACCTGAACCACCTTCAGTCGTATAAGTTCTCGATTAATCATAACTCTATATGAAATTTTCTGCAAAATTAGTGCAAACCGGATGAAATTCCAAATCTTAACGAAAGAAAGGGACTTATATATACTATTTACACAAAGCTTTTCCACCGTTGATAAGCTTCAACCGTGGGGAGTATCTCATTTTCCTTAGGCTCAACAACAGCTAGTTTTTTAAGCGAAGCAAATGCTTCATCTTGGTTCTTGTAAATGCCTGCACCGATACCAGCACCCTTAGCAGCTCCTACTGAGCCATCTGTATCGTGAAGTTCGATGGTAGCACCTGCGACATTGGCCAATGTTTGGCGGAACAAGGGACTTAGGAACATGTTGGCATGGCCAGCATGTATTGTGCTTACCTCCATACCCATCTGTTCCATCACCTCGATACCATATTTAAAAGAGAAGACAATGCCCTCTTGTGCTGCACGCAACAGATGAGCTTGGTTATGAGAATTGAAGTTGAGTCCATGAATGCTACATCCCGGAGCACGGTTTTCAAGTACGCGCTCAGCACCATTACCAAAGGGAAGTATGCTCAGTCCGTCGGCTCCAATGGGTACCGTAGCGGCTATATCGTTCATGGCAGCATAGGAAACTCCTTCGGACAATACATTACGGCGAACCCAGGAGTTGAGAATACCAGTGCCATTGATGCAGAGGAGCACACCTAAGCGTACCTGCTCTGCAGTATGGTTGACATGGGCAAAGGTATTGACACGTGAAAGGGGGTCGTAGTTGACATTGCCCAACACACCATATACTACACCTGAGGTACCTGCCGTAGAGGCTATCTCGCCGGGGTTGAGCACGCCGAGCGAGAGCGCGTTATTGGGTTGGTCGCCAGCACGGTAGGTCACAGGAGTGCCTACTGAAAGCCCCAGTTCGGTAGCAGCAGCTACAGTAAGTTCACCTTGCGGCGCAAAGGTTGGGCGTATGGTAGGGATCAATGATGAGTCGAAGCCGTAATAACGCATCACATCGGCAGAGAGGCACCCCTCCTTGAAGTCCCAGAAGATACCTTCCGAAAGTCCCGACACGGTAGTGCACGCCTCGCCAGTGAGTCGCAGGGCGATGTAGTCGCCGGGGAGCATAATCTTGTCAATCTTCCCGTATAGTTCAGGCTCGTTGTCCTTGACCCAAGCGAGCTTGGATGCGGTGAAGTTTCCGGGTGAGTTGAGCAGATGGGTTAGGCAGCGCTTTTCACCAATGCTCCTAAAAGATTGTTCTCCATAGGGTACTGCACGTGAGTCACACCAGATGATGGAGGGGCGCAGGGGATTTCCTTGCTTATCGACACACACCAATCCATGCATCTGATAAGAGATACCGATAGCAGCAATCTCATCTCCCTTGACTTGTGCAGTAGACAGTATATCGGCAGTTGCCAGCTTCAAGTATTGCCACCAGCTTTCAGGGTTTTGCTCTGCCCATCCTGATTGGATAGCAGTAATGGGTGCTTCGGATTTTGGATAGAAGGCTGATGCAGCACATTGACCGCTCTCAACTTCCACTAGGCTGGCTTTCACGGACGAGCTACCTATATCGTAGCCAATCAAGTATCTTTTCATAATGTATGTCTTGTGTATTAGTGGAATGCAAATGTAATGATTATCTTTGGAAAAACAATCGTAGCATATAATAAAAAAAATAGGGCAACCAGAAAGGTCACCCTATCAATAATGTTCTTTACGCTACAGAGGATTACTCGGCGAGCTTGTTATCAGAACCCAATACATTCACAATCTTGTGCATGTAGAGCTTCTTCATGTTGTCGCGAGCGGGGCCGAGGTACTTGCGGGGATCAAACTCAGCGGGCTTCTCAACGAATACCTTGCGGATAGCAGCGGTCATGGCAAGACGGCTGTCAGAGTCGATGTTGATCTTGCAAACAGCAGACTTAGAAGCCTTGCGCAACTCCTCCTCGGGGATACCGATAGCATCCTTCAATGCACCACCGAAGGTATTGATAGTCTTCACCTCATCCTGGGGTACTGAAGAAGAACCGTGGAGTACGATGGGGAAGCCGGGAAGTTCCTTCTCTACGCCTTCGAGTACGTCGAATGCCAATGGAGGAGGAACGAGGATACCCTCTTCGTTTACTGTGCACTGCTCGGGCTTGAACTTGTTAGCACCGTGTGAAGTACCGATTGAGATAGCCAAGCTGTCGCAACCTGTGCGGGTAACGAAGTCTACAACCTCCTCGGGACGTGTATAAGTGTGGTGCTCAGCTACTACGTCGTCTTCAACGCCTGCCAATACACCGAGCTCACCCTCAACAGTTACGTCAAACTGGTGTGCATACTCAACAACCTTCTTTGTGAGAGCAACGTTCTCCTCGTAGGGGAGGTGTGAACCGTCGATCATCACAGAAGAGAAGCCCATGTCGATGCAAGACTTGCAGGTCTCGAAGCTGTCACCGTGGTCGAGGTGAAGCACAATCTCGGGATGCTCGCAACCGAGCTCCTTAGCATACTCTACAGCACCCTCAGCCATGTAGCGGAGAAGAGTCTGGTTAGCATATGCACGAGCACCCTTAGATACCTGGAGGATAACGGGAGACTTTGTCTCAACGGCTGCCTGTACGATAGCCTGGAGCTGCTCCATGTTGTTGAAGTTGAATGCGGGGATAGCGTAGCCGCCTTCCATTGCCTTCTTGAACATCTCTTTGGTGTTCACAAGGCCCAATTCTTTGTAGCTAATCATTGTTACTTAAAAAATTATATGGTTACACATATTAG
>CANBEE010000141.1 GCA_947367415.1 uncultured Bacteroidales bacterium | reverse complement strand
CTGGTGCTCCTCACCATAGCTGCAGGACTTGTGCTTGCTGTAGTCACCAGCATCTATCCCGCCTATTACATCACTTCGATGCCTGCTGCATTCGTCATCAAGGGTTCGTTTGGCAACACCAAGTCGGGGCGCCGCTTACGCTATGCACTCCTCTGCGTCCAGTTTGTCATCTCCATCGCGCTCATCACCTGCTCCATCTTCATCAAGCTGCAGCATACGTATATGATGAACTACGATATGGGCTTCAACAAAAGCCACCTGCTCACTACCGATATCCCCGTGAGCATCAACAGAGAGTATAGCAGTCGTCAGACCTTTGCCGGACTGCTCAAGGAGAATCCGATGATAGCCGATGTCACCTTTGCCAACGGAGATATCGTGAACCAGAGCCGTATGGGCTGGGGACGCGGATTTTTGGGAAAGCAGATTAACTTCCAGTGCTATCCCGTGTCGCACGACTTCCTGCGCTTTATGGGTATCGACATCACAGAAGGACGCGACTTTATGTCCGATGATGAGCGCACCAACGGTACCTTCATCTTCAACGAATCGGCACGTAAGGAGTTTGAATTCAAGTTGGGCGATAAGGTACACGGGCACAATGGCGAGGCTCCTATCGTAGGTTTCTGCGAAGACTTCAAGTTCCGTCCCTTGCAATATGGCGTGTCGCCCTTCGCCTTCTATGTGTTCGGTGCCAACGGCTGGCGCGGCTATGAGCATCTGTATGTGCGCACCGCTCCACAGGCCGACCTTGAGGCAGTGCGCAAGCATATCGTCGACTGCATCGTCAAGATGGATGCTTCGGTAAAGGCAGATGAGATTGTCATCAACGGTTTCGACAAGGAGTTGGGTGCCGATTACAAGTCGGAGAAGAAACTCACCACGCTCGTTACCATCTTCTCATTGCTCTCCATTGCCATATCATTGCTCGGAGTGTTCGGCTTGGTATACTTCGAGACCCAGTATCGCCGTCGCGAGATTGCCGTGCGCCGCGTGCATGGAGCCAAGATAGGTCAAATACTCGGCATGTTCGTAGGGCAATACGCCAAGATGGTGCTTGTGGCTTTCCTCTTTGCCGTGCTCGTGAGCTTCCTCATCATGCAGCGCTGGCTGCAGGGCTACGCCTACCACATACCGCTCTACTGGTGGGTATTTGCTCTCGCCCTCCTCATCGTACTGGCTGTGACCAGTGCCATCGTGCTGGCCCGCTCATGGCGTGCAGCAAAGGAGAATCCCGTGGAGGCGTTGTATAAAGAGTAAAAACAATTGAAAATTGAAAATTGAGAATTGAAAGTTCGTGCCAGCGAGCGCGATGTAAGTGCACTTACTAATCGCTCAGCGAGCGTAGCCGAAGTTCGATGTAATCAAAATTGCCTCCGGCCTTGTGTCATCCTGAGCGCAGTGAAGGATCCCGCGCTGGGACTTTGCGAGATGCTTCGCTAACGCTCAGCATGACAAAAACATAACTTAAAAACAATTATAAACCAATAAACTTAAACATTATGGAACTTAGAACTGAAAATTTGAGAAAGGTATTCAGCACCGACGTAGTGGAGACACACGCACTCAATGGTGTAAGTATTGACATTCACGATGGAGAGTTTGTAGCCATCATGGGTCCTTCGGGATGCGGCAAGTCTACCCTGCTCAACATCCTCGGCATGCTCGACACACCCACCGAAGGCACCTATATGCTCGACGGTCGCGAGGTGAGCACCCTGAAGGAAGATGAGCGCACCGCTTACCGCCGTGGCAAGATTGGCTTCGTGTTCCAGAGCTTCAACCTCATCGAAGAACTCAACGTGGCAGAGAACGTGGGTCTGCCCCTCGGCTACCTCGGCATCAAGGGTGATAAGCGCCGCAAGCTCGTGGCCGAGACACTGGAGCGCATGGGCATCAGCCATCGTGCCACACACCATCCCAACCAACTCAGCGGTGGTCAGCAGCAGCGCGTAGCCATTGCGCGTGCTGTGGTGTGCAAGCCCGGCCTCGTGCTTGCCGACGAGCCCACCGGTAACCTCGACTCGAAGAACGGTATCGAAGTGATGGAGCTGCTGCGCGAGCTCAACCGCGAAGGCACTACCGTGGTGATGGTGACGCACAGCCAGCGCGACGCCTCCTACGCCGACCGCATCATCAACCTCTTCGACGGCCAGATCGTGGATTCGCTGAAGGAGAGAATGTAAAAAAGAGGCCTCCCCCAACCCCCTCCCAAGGAGGGGCTTACGGGCTTCGCGGAGTACAAGACTAATTAAAAGGGAGTCCTCTAACTGTCCCTCTGTTTATAGAGGGACGAGCCCGAAGGGCGGAGGGAGTTCCAAGCGAAGCGCGGAGTGTTCCCTATTTACTGTATGTTTCCCTACGCGCTACGCTTGTAACGCCCCCGCCCTACGGGCACCCCCTCTATAAACAGAGGGGGAGTTGGGAGATATGTGGTTTATAAAACCGTTTTTAACGTTTAATTTTCAATTACAATCGATGTTCCTAAAAGACTTTCTGAAAAACTTGCGCCGCTACAGCACCTCCTCGGCGCTCAACATCATCGGTCTGGCCATTGCGTTTGCCTCGGCCTACATCATCTTGGTGCAGGTGAACTTCGACCTAAGCTACAACAAATGCTTCCGCGATGCCGACCGCGTGTTCCGAGTAGAGATGGAATCGCCGTGGGGCGAGAAGGGTACGTGGTCGACAAACTTCAATAATAACGTCGGCTACCTCTTCGGCGAGAACGACGACAACGTAGAGAGCTTCGGCACGATGAAGATGTACACATCGGACCTTACCATCCTTGTGCCCAACCAAGTGGAGAGCGACAAGATGGAGCTGATGAACATACGCGAATCGTGGGGCACACGCACCATGCCGCAAACGATGGGGTTCACCTTGGTGCAGGGCGACTTTGAACGGCTGAAAGAGCCTAACACGATAGTGATGAGCGAGCGCTTTGCCCAGACGCATAACCTCACGATAGACAACACTATCAAGGATGCTATGGGACGCACACTCACTATCGTAGGACTGTTCAAGGACTTCCCACGCAACAGCGACCTGTATGGACTGGACATATTCGTCGGTGCCGATGACAATCTGAACAACCAGAGCGAATGGAGCTATACCTATTATTATAAGCTCATCAGTGCCGAGCAGAAGGATGCATTCCTCCATAATATATACACGAAGCTCTATGATGGCCGGTTCAAAGATGATGTTGCCGCGCAGGATAGCATCACGATAGATGACTTCAAGAGGGAGTTCCCCTTCCGTCTCACCGCATTGGAGGATACCTACTTTGCAACAAACATGTCGGGTGCACAGGGCCAGACTGGCAACCGCACCACCACGCTGACCCTGCTGGCCATTGCCGCGCTCATCATCGTGATTGCCTTTGTCAACTTCATCAACTTCTTCATGGCGATGGTGCCGCGCCGCATCCGCCGCGTGAACACGGAGAAGGTCTTTGGCTGCCCCACATGGAGGCTGCGCGGTGGCTTCGTCTTCGAGGCTGTAGGCCTGGTGACGATAGCGTTGCTCATAGCAGCCGTCATCATCTTTATACTGGCACCGTCGGGCTACATCAACAGCACCATCTCCACCTCCATTGCCTTGGAGGACAACGTGATGCTGGTGCTCCTCACCTTGGCTGCAGGACTCGTGCTTGCTGTGCTCACCAGCATCTATCCCGCCTGGTACATCACATCGATGCCGCCGGCCTTTGTTGTCAAGGGCTCGTTCGGCAACACCAAGTCGGGCCGCCGCCTGCGCTACACACTGCTGGGCTTCCAGTTTGTCATCTCCATCGCCCTCATCACCTGCTCCATCTTCGTCAAGCTGCAGCACACCTATATGATGAACTACGATATGGGATTCAACAAGAGCCATCTGCTCACCACCAACATCCCCGTGAGCATCAACAAGGAGTATAGCAGCCGCCAGACCTTTGCCGGACTTCTCAAGGAGAATCCCATGATTGCCGACGTCACCTTTGCCGATGGCGACATCGTGAACCAGAGCCGTATGGGCTGGGGACGCGGATTCAAGGGCGAGCAGATCAACTTCCAGTGTTACCCCGTGTCGCACGACTTCCTGCGCTTCATGGGTATCGACATCACCGAAGGGCGCGACTTTATGCCCGACGATGAGCGCACCAACGGCACCTTCATCTTCAACGAGTCGGCCCGCAAGGAGTTTGGCTTCGAGCTTGGCGATAAGGTATACGGCCATAACGGTGAAGCGCCTGTCGTGGGCTTCTGCGAGGACTTCAAGTTCCGTCCGCTGCAGTATGGCGTGTCGCCCTTTGCTTTCTACGTGTTCGGTGCCAACGGATGGCGTGGATACAGCCATCTGTATGTGCGCACCGTTCCGCAGGCCGACATTGCCGCCGTGAAGCAGCACATCACCGACTGCATCATCAAGATGGATGTTAAGGTGACGCCCGACAATGTGGTGATAGACAGCTTCGACAAGGAGCTGGGCGCCGAGTACAGGAAGGAACAGGAGCTGACGACGCTCATCACCATCTTCTCGGTGCTCTCCATCGTGATATCGCTGCTCGGCGTGTTCGGCCTCGTGTACTTCGAGACTCAGTATCGCCGCCGCGAGATAGCCCTGCGCCGTGTGCATGGTGCGCAGATAAGGGAGATACTGCAGATGTTTGTCGTCCAGTATGCCAAGATGGTGGGCATTGCCTTCGTGGTGGCTGCACCCATCAGCATCCTCATCATGATGCGCTGGCTACAGACCTTCGCCTACCACACCCCGCTCCACTGGTGGGTATTCCTCATCGCTCTCGCCATCGTGCTCGCCGTGACATCGGCCATCGTCGTGGCTCGCTCGTGGAAGGCGGCACGGGAGAATCCGGTGAATGCGTTGTATAAAGAGTAAAAGAGAGGCCTCCCCCAACCCCCTCCCGAAGAGGGGGCTTTACGGGCATCGCGGAGTACTGGAATAGCTTTATGGATGTTCCACTTTCATGTACAGAGCGAAAATCGAAAGATAATTCTTTAGAACAGCAATCGTATAGGTCAATATTTTCTTCATGGTTTTCAGAACCTACGGTTGCAAAGAAGGGATACCTGCGGGTATCCCTTCCGTGTTTTTATTCAGTAAAGTAACTGCGTGAGATCTTTCGCTTCACTCAAGATGACACAGTTCGACTCTGACTCAATCCTCCAGCTTGTGAATCACCAGTCCTGAGCGGAGCTTGGGCTCAAACCAGGTGGTCTTGGGCGGCATGATGTTGCCGGTGTCGGCAATGTCCATGAGCTGCTTCATCGATACGGGATAGAGGGCAAGAGCCATCTTCATCTCACCGCTATCGACACGGCGCTTGAGTTCGCCGAGGCCACGGATGCCACCGACGAAGTCGATGCGCTTGTCCTTGCGCAGGTCGCCCAAGCCGAGGATGTCGTGGAGGATGAGGTTGGATGAGATGGTGACATCGAGCACACCGATGGGGTCGTTGTCGTCATAGGTGCCCTCCTTGGCGGTGAGGCTATACCACTTGCCGTCGACATAGAGGGAAAAGTTGTGCAGGGCACAGGGCTTGTAGATTTCTTCGCCCTTGGGCTCAACCACGAAGTTCTCTTCAAGCTTGGCAAGGAGTTCGTCGGGGGTGAGGCCGTTGAGGTCCTTCACCACGCGGTTGTAGTCGATGATGGTGAGCTGGCCTGCGGGGAAGCATACGGCCATGAAGTAGTTGTACTCTTCGTCGCCCACGTGATTGGGGTTCTGACGTGCCTTCTCGGCGCCTACGAGGGCGGCAGCAGCTGAGCGGTGATGGCCGTCGGCGATGTAAAGGGCGGGCATTTTGGCAAACTCGGCGGTGACGGCAGCCATGTCGGCCTCATCGTCGATGATCCAGAGCTGGTGACGGAAACCGTCGCCCTGGGCCACATAGTCGTACTCGGGAGCCTCGGCGGTGTAGCGTGCCACGAGGGCATCGAGCAGGGCATTGTCGGGATAGGCGAAGAAGACGGGCTCGATGTTGGCATTGTTAACACGCACGTGCTTCATGCGGTCCTCCTCCTTGTCAGCACGGGTGAGCTCGTGCTTCTTGATGACTCCGTTGAGGTAGTCGTCAACGTAGGCACACACCACGAGGCCATACTGGGTGTGGCCGTTCATCGTCTGTGCATAGATATAGTACTGCTCCTTGTCGTCCTGCACGAGCCAGCCCTGCTCCTGGAAGCGGGCGAAGTTGGCGGCGGCCTTCTCATATACACGTGGGTCGTGCTCGTCGGTGCCTACAGGGAAATCAATCTCAGGCTTGATGATATGGTAGAGCGACATCTCATTGCCTTCGGCCTCGGCACGTGCCTCGTCGGAGTTGAGCACATCGTATGGGCGGCTCTGCACCTTCTCTACCAGAGCCTTGGGTGGGCGGATGCCCTTGAATGGTTTTACTACTGCCATGTTGGGAATTCTGAATTATTTGTTAACGCGGAATTTCTCGCAACCCTCCTTGATGAACCCTACAATCTGGTGGGCTGCTGCGATGCCGGCATTGATGTTGGCCTCGGCGGTCTGCGCACCCATCTTCTTGGGGGTGGAGAAGTAACGCTCGGGGAAGAGCTCCAGGAACTTGCTGTTGGCAGCGGGCATGATGTCGGTCATGTAACTGAGGTCCTTACGCTCCTCCATGAGCTGGATGAGTTCGGCCTCGTTGATGACCTCCTTGCGGGCAGTGTTCACCAGCACGGCACCCTTGGGCATATCCTTCAGCAGGGCGTAGTTGATGGACTCCTTGGTCTCAGGGGTGGCGGGGATGTGGAGCGACACGATCTGGCACTGCTCATACAGCTCCTTGGCCGAAGCTACGGGAGTGACGCCATCGGCGGTCATCACCTCGGCAGGGCAGTAGGCGTCGTAGGCGTAGATGTCCATGCCGAAGCCCTTGGCGATGCGTGCCACATTGCGGCCTACATTGCCATAGGCGTGGATGCCGAGCTTCTTACCCTTGAGCTCGCTGCCCGAGGTGCCATTGTAGAGGTTGCGCACGGCATATACCATCAGGCCAAGAGCCAGCTCTGCCACGGCATTGGAGTTTTGTCCGGGCGTGTTCATCAC
>CANBEE010000140.1 GCA_947367415.1 uncultured Bacteroidales bacterium | reverse complement strand
CCACGATGACAATGCCGCCTTGGCGGAATACCTCCAAGGCTTGCTCGATGGAGCTCAGCTGCCATTCTTTCTCGTTAGAGCTTTCTTTCATATATGATATCTTGTATTTCTTTATTGGTCTTTACAATCTGTCGGAGGTCCCCCTTCAGTCTATGGCGGAAGAAGCAGGCACGTGCATAGAAGAGTATGCCTATGGGGAAGATGATGCCGGCAGTCTGGTTCATCCATTTGCGGGGGAGCGGAGCTGCATGTGCCCCGATCGATAGTACGGGGTAATTGTTCAGTGCCTTGAGTATTTCGTGGCTACGACTATTGCTGAGCTGCTCTACAATGCTGCTGAGCAGTCCGTTGACTTTGAGTATCTCGCGGTCAGTGTTGCTCTTGGCTGTAAATATGCGTATGTAGTGCGGGAAGAATCCACGCAAATGATTTCTGTTGTACTCCTTACAGGCAGTGGTGAGCGCGGTGAGCTGCTTGCGTATGGCTACGTAGTCGGGGTCATCGATGATAACCTCCTTCATTGCGAGGTGACGCTTGCTGCGTATACCGAGAAGCCAGCGGAAAGCATTCTTGTAGATGTCGATGTTGAATACGCCTGAGTCCTTGTTGGCCTGGTAGGTGAGAAAGAGTCCCAAGGGTGCCAGCACGGATGTACTCATCCAGCTGCCCCACCATACGGGTATCTCACCCTCGCGGGCCAATTTGGTGCCTGAGGTGTCGAGGATGTAGTATACGATGAAAGTGAACACCGATGCAATGACAGGCATGCCCAGTCCGCCTTTGCGGATGATAGCACCAAGCGGTGCGCCGATGAGGAAGAATACGAGACATGAGAGCGACATGGTAATCTTGGCAAACCACTCGGTCTTATGGCGGCGTATGTTCTTGTCGGCATTGAATACGGTCTTTGATTTCAGTGCTGTCTCGTTCTTGAGATTGTTGATGCGCGACTCCTCGCTCTTGAGCCATTCCTTACGTTGCTCGCGGGTGGATGAGCGGAAGAGGCTATCGATGTTGATGCGCGTTACCAGCTCTGTCTCTATGTGCTGCTTCAGCTTGGTGGTGTCGCTCTTGGTGAGCTTGTATGAACCGTACGAGTTATTGCTGAGCTGTACGAAGTACTCACGTCCGATGCTGTCCTGCACGGCCGAGAGGGAGTCAATGTCGTGGCTCAGACGCTCCATGTTCTTGTTCATGGCGTTGTTGCTGAGGAAACTGCCGTCCATCATGTCGAAGTCGTTGCTGAACTCGATGAGCATGGTTTTCTCGCCAAACTGCTCGCGGCGGTAGGGGATGTTTTTAGAGTTGATTTGTCCGTCCTTGAGGTTCTCGAACTGCTCTCCGTGGTAGAGGATCATTCTCAGGTGCTGCTTGTCGGCTGTAGCCTCAAGGCGTCCGCTATCGGCCTTCAGGATAGTGGCATTCTCGAATCCGTTGCTCATGTTGTAGATGACTACGCCGTAGAGCATACCCGTGTTGGTGTCCTTCTTCTTTACATAGAGGTTGTAGTTCTCTATGCCATCATAGAAAGCTCCTTCGGGAATTTCCAGCTCAGGAGATTTTTGTTTCATGGAGATGAGCAGCGTCTGTAGCTGTAAATTGGCGTTGGGAATGGTCACGTTCTGGAAGTAGAAAGATATGCACCCCAATATCACGCTGAAGCCTATTAACGGACTCATCACCCTTAACAAGGGTATGCCTGCAGCCTTCATGGCAGTGAGCTCCACGCGTTCGCCAAAGTTGCCGAAGGTGATGAGCGCAGCCAGCAAAATGGCCATCGGGAGTGCCTTGGGAACGAGTGTGATGGCTGTAAGGTAGAAGAATTTCATGAGCGCATCCATCGGGATACCCTTGCCTACGAGTTCATCAACGTATAACCACAGAAACTGCATGATGAAGATGAACAGGCAGATGAAGAATGTTCCGACAAACATGAAGCCGAAACTTTTCAGTACGAATATGTCGAGTTTCTTGATGCGCACAGTGACGTCAATCTATAATTACGTGCAAAATTAGTGCAAGGCGAGTGAAATGCCAAATTTATTTGAGCATTTCCGAGCCGCTACCTATATTTCTGCTTACATAAAACTTTCAGGCATGCTGTAAATATGATGCCGTCATGTCGCTCGTCAGAGTCCTGCTACGCGGCGCAAGTCTTCCATTTGGCTTTCCCACATCTGTATGAGGTCCTCTTCCTCTTCGTTGCGTGCCATCTCGGTGATTTCCAGTATGTGTGCTTTGGTGAGTTCGCTGACGTTGATGCGCAGCTCGAAATAGGTCTTGGGCCCCTCGTCGAGCCAATGGAAGCGGATGTATACTCCTTCACGGCATCCAAGCAGTTCGGCTTCGCGTGTTTCCTCCTTGCCCCATTGGAATGTGTATACTCCGTTATTTTCTATGATTCTGTCGGCCATCCATGCTTCCAAGCCACCGATAGTGCCTATGAAATTCCAAATGATATTGCGCGAATTGCCGTTTAGCGGATATTCCAAATGTACCTTTGTCATAGCGTTGCTCTTTTTTTTGCGAATATACGAAAAAAAATGGATGAAACAAATATATTCTCTCATTTTTAAGCATATAAATGCGGCTGGTAAAAAAGTTGTAAAAAAAATCACGTTTTGTTTGGCGGACAGAAAAAATAGTCCTACCTTTGCACCCGCAAATCGCAAGGATGGCGGGATAGCTCAGCTGGTTAGAGCGCATGATTCATAATCATGAGGTCCCCGGTTCAATCCCGGGTCCCGCTACACGAAGAGACGAAGCTTATGGCCTCGTCTCTATTTTTTTGTGTCAGTATTCCTCTTCTGTTATATTTTTTTGTCCTTTGTTTCGTTCTTCTGAATCGTAGTGCTACGATGGATGAAAATGCTCGGCGCATTTCTTAAACTTTCCTAATAAAGACTTTTTGAACATTTTTGTCCTAAAATTTATTATTTTATTCCAGAAGAAACATTCTACTTTTGGTCACTAAAACAATAACCTCAAAAATCCTTATAATATGAAGCAAGAACAATCTAAACGGATTCAGACGTCGGTGCTCAACGGTGTGGAAAAGAAGGTGCTCGTATGGCTTGCCGAGCGGCAACCACGCTGGATGACGTCGGATATCCTTACGGGTATCGGAGTGGTGGGGGCTGTCGTTGTGGCTCTGGGCTATTTCCTGTCCAATTACCGGATAGAGTGGCTGTGGCTGGCTTCGCTGGGCTTTGTCATTAATTGGTATGGCGACTCGCTTGACGGCACATTGGCTCGTGTGCGCAAGACGCAGCGCCCCATCTACGGATTCTATCTCGACCATAATATCGATGGTGTTACAATGGCTATCATGTGTGTCGGTGCAGGACTGAGTGTTATGCTCAATCTCTACATTGCCATGGCGGTATTGGCTGTTTATCTGCTGCTTTCTATCTCGGTGTATATCAATGCTCATCTGAAAGGGGAATTTAAGCTTACCTATGCAGGTATGGGGCCTACAGAGTTTCGCCTTATTATGATAGTTGTCAACACATTGTTCATCTTTGCTAATTCTTTGCGCGAGTGGAGTGTGAACTTTACCGTGGCTGGAGTGTCCGTTACTTTCGGCGTGTTTGACTTTATTGGGCTTGCCATCCTACTGGTGTTGGTGCTCATCTATCTGAACAACTTCAAGCACGATGCCAAGGAGTATGCCGAACTTGACCCGGTAAAATCTTTTTGATAATCTGCAATTGGCAACTTGCAATTTGTAAATCCAGACATGAGGTTTCCGCTGCATTATATTGGTAAGGTCTCGAAGTTTGTCGTGTCCAATGCTATGGGTACGGTAGTCGATACTTTGGTGCTGTGGGTGTGCTCGCATTTCATCTTTGCGGATTATGGCTATGTGGGTGAATATCTGGTGTCGCCGCTCATTTCTTTTGAATGTGCCGTGTTTGCCAACTACCTAAGCTCATGGCATTTCGTGTGGCGCGATCGTGCGAAACGATATGGGAAGTCTACTTTTATGCGCAAGTATCTTATGTACAATCTCTCCTCCTCAGCTGCGTTTCTTGCCAAGATGGCCGTCTTGCTGCTGCTTGAAAGGATGTTCGGGTGGAATGTCGTGGTGTGCAATCTTGTCGCCCTGTGCCTCTCGGGATGTATCAACTTTGCTATGGGTGAATGGGTGATATTTAGGAAGTTGAAAGTGGAAAGATGAAAGTGAAAAGAAAAATGAAAAATGTGATAGCTGAAAAATGGCTCTGCTAACAATACAGGAACTGCAACAGATGTCTCCCCTCTTTCGTGGGCGCATGGGGAGTGTTTTTGGACGTGGGCTGATGCACCTACTGGCAGTCGATAAACTCAATGCGCTGTATGAACACCATGCCCACCTCAGTGGTCCCGACTTTGCCCATAGTGTGCTCGACGACTTGGGCGTACGGTACGAGGTGGTGGGGCCTGGTGCTGAGATCTTTACCGACGCATTGTCCGGCGTTCCGTTCATTACGCTCAGCAACCATCCTTATGGTGGTATCGATGGTATTATCCTTGCCGACCTCTTCGGGCATCAGTTTTCGAACTATAAGATTATGGTGAACAGGATTTTGGGACGTGTGGAAGCGCTATCGCCATCGTTCATCTCGGTCACTCCCACGGGTGTGGAACGCTCCGTGCCTACCAAAGAAAGCATTGTCGGGATTCGCCGTGCGTTGGGGCAATTGCGCTCGGGAGGTGCCTTGGGGCTCTTCCCCTCGGGAGCTGTGAGCGACCTCAGCCTTCGCGACCGCTGTGTGCGTGATCGTGAGTGGCAACCTGCCATTATTCGACTCATAGCCAAGGCTGCTGTGCCTATACTGCCGGTGCATTTCCTGGATGGAAATTCCCGATTCTACTATCTTTTAGGCCTCATCGACTGGCGGGTACGGCTTTTGCGATTGCCTGCCGAGCTGTTTAACAAGGCTCACCGCCCCGTGCGTCTGTGTGTCGGGGAGGTTATCAGTGTCGAGGAGCAGCAGGAGTATCTGGCCACGCATGGCGTGGAGGAGTATGGGCTATGGCTGCGGAAGAGGGTGTACGGATGTGTGCTTGCAAAGTGACAATAAAAAAGACGGCTGAAAATATTCAGTCGTCTTCTCTTGTTGGGCTACCCGGACTCGAACCAGGAAAGGCAGGACCAGAATCTGCAGTGTTACCATTACACCATAGCCCAATCGTTTTCGGCTGCGAAGGTACTGCTTTTTTTTTATCTGACAAACATTTTTGCGGATTTTGTGAGATTTTTTGCTGTTTTTTTCGAAAAATAGGGTAAAAAGGCTTTTTTAACCTTGTAAAAGAGGTCGGATTCAAGAAAACAAGCTATCTTTGTACGTTAATATTGTACTTGAATAAAGATTGCATGAACGAAACAGAAGAATTGGTAAAAAGAATTGCCGAAGGCATTCAGGAGAAGAAGGGTAAAAATATCGTGATAGCCGACCTCAACGGTACGGACAACAGCATCTGTAAATACTTTGTCATTTGTGAAGGCAACACCCCTACACAAGTAGCTGCCATAGCAGATTCGGTGAGCGACTATGTACGCATCAATGCAGGTGTGAAACCGATAGCTGTCGAGGGCTTGCGCAATGCTCGCTGGGTAGCAATGGATTATAGCAACGTGATGGTCCATGTCTTCATTCCTGAAGACCGTGTCTTCTATAACTTGGAAAATCTGTGGGCCGATGCTCACTTGACTGAAATACCTAATCTTGACTAAGCAACCTATGAGTAATCAACAGCAGCGTAGCAATAAACCTGTCAACGCTAACAAACCACCCAAATTCTCGCTGTCGTGGGTGTATGCCATCATCTTCATGGCATTGGCATTCCTTTGGATGAACGATGGCACCAAGGAGACTAGCATGAAGCGCAACATCTCCTACTCGGAGTTCAAGGAGTATGTATCGAAAGGATATGCCGAGAAGATAACGGCAAATGACAACAACAAGATAGAACTCACCATCATTCCCGACTCGGCTGCCCGTATCTTGGGCCAGTCGGCAGTGCAGGAGGGAGTTCCTACCATATTTATCGTGGAGATGGGCTCATTGGAGGGTCTCGACCGCTTTATCGATGAGCAGGAGAAGTCTGGTGCCTTCAAGGGCGAGATGGACTATAAGCGTGAGGATAAGTTCCTCAGCAATCTCTTCTGGAACCTGTTTCCCTTCATCCTGCTGATAGGAATCTGGATTTTCATCATGCGCCGTATGAGCGGTGGCGGAGCCGGAGGTCCTGGTGGCGTATTCAATGTAGGAAAGTCCAAGGCGCAGCTTTTCGAGAAGGGTGGAGCCAACAGGGTCACCTTTAAGGATGTGGCCGGACAAGCCGAAGCCAAGCAGGAGGTGCAGGAGATTGTGGAGTTCCTCAAGAAGCCGGAGAAGTATACTGAGCTTGGTGGCAAAATTCCCAAGGGCGCACTGCTAGTAGGACCTCCGGGTACTGGTAAGACGTTGCTTGCCAAGGCTGTAGCAGGCGAGGCCGACGTGCCTTTCTTCTCTCTCTCGGGTTCAGACTTCGTGGAAATGTTTGTCGGTGTGGGAGCATCGCGTGTGCGCGACCTCTTCCGTCAGGCCAAGGAGAAGGCTCCTTGTATTATCTTCATCGATGAAATTGATGCTGTAGGCCGTGCCCGTGGTAAGAATCCCGCAATGGGTGGCAATGACGAGCGCGAGAATACGCTCAATCAGCTACTCACCGAGATGGATGGCTTTGGTACCAATAGTGGTGTCATTATTCTTGCAGCTACCAATCGTGTGGATATCCTTGACAAGGCATTGTTGCGCGCAGGTCGTTTTGATCGCCAGATACATGTAGACTTGCCCGATCTCAATGAACGTAAAGAGGTGTTCGGTGTGCATCTGAACCCGCTTAAACTAGATAAAACCGTTGATGTAGATTTGCTTGCCCGACAGACTCCAGGATTCTCGGGTGCAGATATTGCGAATGTTTGTAATGAGGCTGCTCTCATTGCTGCCCGCCACAATAAGAGTTCTGTGAATAAAGAGGATTTCTTGGCTGCTGTAGACCGTATTATTGGTGGATTGGAGAAGAAGACTAAGGTGCT
>CANBEE010000139.1 GCA_947367415.1 uncultured Bacteroidales bacterium | reverse complement strand
GAGCTGTTCACCGAGGAGAGTCCCTACACCCTCCACGAGATCGTCATTCTGGCCTCCCTCATCGAGAAAGAAGCCATCGGCGATGACGAGGAGCGTAAGAACATCGGCTCCGTTCTCTATAACCGCATCGAGAACCCCAGCTTCGAGACCTACGGTCTGCTGCAGCTGGACTCCACCATCTACTATATCCTGCGCAGCCAGGGCCTGTCCGATGAGGAGTTCTCCACCAGCATCGACAGCGGCTATAACACCTATCTCTATCCCGGCCTGCCTGTGGGCGCCATCTGCAACCCCAGCCGCAGCGCCCTGATGGCCGCTGTCTATCCCAACGATACCGATTACTACTACTTTGCTTACGGTATTGACAACGTCAGCCACTTCTTCTACGACTATAACGAGCATCTGAACTTCGTCAACAGCGACATGTACCGTCCCGACTGATGATGAGAAGAAAGCCTGAACTCCTGTGCCCTGCCGGTGACTGGGAACGGCTGAACATGGCCGTGCGCTACGGCGCCGATGCCGTGTATATTGGGGCGCCCAAGTTTGGAGCACGAGCTGCAGCTGGTAACTCACTTGACGACCTGCACCAGCTGGCCGATTATGCCCATCAGTTTGGAGCCCGTGTGTATGTGACGCTCAATACCCTCATCAAGGATAACGAGCTCGCCGAAGTGGAGGCGCTTGTGTGGCAACTCTACCGCATTGGTGTCGATGCGCTTATCGTGCAGGATATGGCCCTGCTCACGATGAACCTGCCACCTATACAGCTTCATGCCAGTACGCAGACGGATAATCGTACGGTGGAGAAGGTACAGTTTCTTCATTCGGTTGGTTTCTCACAGGTGGTACTGGCTCGCGAACTCTCGCTCAAGGAGATTGAGGAGATTCACCGTGCCTGCCCTGTGCCGCTCGAAGCCTTCGTGCATGGAGCGCTCTGTGTGAGCTATAGCGGACAATGCTATGCCTCGCAAGCCTGTTTCGGGCGTAGTGCCAATAGAGGTGAGTGTGCCCAATTTTGCCGCTTGCCTTTCAATCTTGTTGATGCCGACGGACGTGTTATCGAGGAGCAGCGTCACCTGCTCTCGCTCAAGGATATGAACCGCAGTGCCCATCTTGAGGCAATGATGGATGCTGGTGTGTGCTCGTTCAAGATTGAGGGCCGACTGAAGGATGTGTCGTACGTGAAGAATGTCACTGCCTACTATCGTCAGGCTATCGACTCCATCCTTGCTCGCCGTTCCGAGTACAAGCGTGCCTCGCAGGGCGTGAGCACTTATACCTTCACCCCACAGCTCGACAAGAGTTTCAATCGTGGCTTTACCGACTACTTTATCACGGGTCGTCGCACCGATGTGTTCTCCTTCGACACCCCTAAATCAGTGGGCGAACCCGTTGGTCATGTTAAGGAAGTAGGACGCGGATACATTGCTGTTTCGTCGAGCAAGACATTCCATAATGGAGATGGTCTCTGCTTCATCGACGAACAGGGTCGCTTGCAGGGCTTCCGTGTGAATAGGGTAGAGGGTATACGTCTCTATCCGAAAGAGATGCCTCGTGGCTTGCGTGCCCGTACACCGCTCTTCCGCAACTATGACATGGAGTTTGAACGACTGCTCTCACGCCCCTCGGCAGAGCGTCGTATACCTATTAATATATGCTTGAGCGACATCTCTTTCGGTTTCTCGCTCACCTTCACTGATGATGAGGGACACAGCGCTACGGTCAATTTTACTCGCGATAAGGAGTTGGCCCGTAGTGAGCAGCGTGCAGGCATCGAGGCGCAGCTATCCAAGCTGGGCGGCACCAACTTTGTAGCCAAGAGTGTTGAGATTGATTTCTCCGACAATTGGTTTGTCCCCTCCTCCGTGCTTGCCGATATGCGCCGTACAGTAGTAGAGGCGTTTGGGAGAGCCTGTAAATTGAAAATTGAAAAATCAAAATTGAAAGTTGAGAGCGATGCAAGCAATAATTGTCAATTATTAATTGGCAATTGTCAATTGTCTTATCTTGCCAACGTCGGCAATCATCGTGCCGAAGCCTTTTACCGCTCAATGGGCGTTGAGGAGATAGCACCGGCATATGAAATCAGAGCTCCGCGAGGAGCCACGCTGATGTTTTGCCGCCATTGCTTGCGCTATGCCTTTGGCTGGTGTCCTCGTCATGGAGGCAACAAGTCACCCTATCGCGAGCCATATACGTTGGCGTCGGCTGATGGGCGCCGTTTCACCTTGGAATTCGACTGCAAACGGTGTGTGATGTTGGTAAAAGATGATAGTAGTGTGAGAAAGTAAAGATTATAATAACTGTTAATCCTAGTATGATGAAGAATTTAGTGAAATGTGCTCTTGTAGTAGGTATGATGTGTGGCATCACATCGTGTGTAAATGTGGCTCCTGGTGCGGGTGAAGAGGCTGTGCTTATCCATCAGCCCTATCTCTTTGGACATGGCGGTGTCGATGATGAACCGGTAGAGACGGGCCGTCAGTATGAATGGTTCTCGACAAAGTATGTTATCGTGTCCATGTTGCCTCAGAAGTTTGACGAAAAACTTGATGATGCAGCCTCAAACGACAACACTTTGCTCGACTTCAGTACCCAGATTCAATTGCAGGTGAAGGACAACAAATCGCCCGTTCTCATCAAGAACTATGGTCCCAACTGGTATGTGAATGTCATTCAGGAGGTATATAGAAACACGGTGCGCAACTATATCTCCAAATTTGGTCCGTTCGACCTCATGAGCAATCGCGAGGTGCTCGACTCAATCAACTATGCTGTGAAGAATGATATGGAGGATTATATAGCCGAACTTTCAGTGAAGGGAGGCGAACTGCCCGTAACTGTTGTTAATGTTGTGGTAGGACGTGCCATCCCCAATGAGAAGCAGAAAGCTGAGATGGATAATACGGCAGCAGCAACACAGGCCAAGCGTACCGAGGAAAGTCGTCTTGAAATGCTCAAGGCAAAAGAGGCTGCCGAGCGTCAGCGTGCCATAGCCGACAAGGCCTATCAGAAGGAGCTGGGGCTGAGCACCGATCAGTTTATTCAGTTGAAGGCATGGGAAATCATTGAAAAGAAGGATGGAGCCAATATCGATGTGCTGGTAGGCAATACGGGTACTTCAAATATGTGGAACGTACGTCGATAGTAAACTGAATAGCTTATAGCTTGAGGGTGTGCAATAGCTCTTTGCACACCCTCTACTTTTATTGATTACCGATTAATTTTTAATGGCCTTTATTGCCGCCTCATAATCGGGCTCGGTGGTGATTTCAGACACGAGTTCGGCATGGCACACCTTACCGTCGGGAGCGATGACTACCACAGCACGAGCCAGTAGGCCGGCTAATGGTCCATCGGCCATCTGCACACCGTAGTCCTTGCCGAAGGTGCTCTCTCTGCGGAAGTCCGATAGTGTCACCACGTTCTCTATGCCCTCAGCACCGCAGAATCGGCTCTGCGCAAAGGGTAGGTCGCGTGAGATGCACAGCACCACCGTGTTGGGTGTAGAGGCTGCCAGCTTGTTGAACTTACGCACCGATGCAGCGCATACTCCCGTGTCGATGCTAGGGAATATGTTTAGTACCACATATTTACCTTTATGTTCGTCGAGCGTGCATGTCGACAAATCATTTTTTACCAATTCTACCTGAGGGGCAATAGTCCCAGTTGCTATAAAGGTGCCATCGAGGTTTACCTTGTTTCCTTTGAACTTTGTTGTAGCCATAGTATTCTTCTTTTCTTGTGTAAACGTATTTGTTTGTTTATTGTTCTTCGTTGACAGTGCAAAGATAGCCTTCATCATCGGTTTGTACAAATAGCTTTTGTTTATGAGAGTATTGGCACTTTCTATGGTGTTGATTGGCTGTTCTTGTCGTCTTAAAATCCGTGTATTGGGTATATTGCATTAAGTTTCTCTTGTCGTTCTTGACAAAAGTCGCTATATTTGTCCAGTTAAATGAAGAGAAGCGATGAAGAAGTTTTTTGCATTGACCTGCTTGCTGCTCGTATGTTCGCTGAGCTATGCCGACTCACTGGAGCGGTTCATAAACAAATATAAAGAGAAGGAGGGCGCAGTATGCCGCGTGCTGAATAGGGATTATCACTTCAATGATGTGCTCGATGATGATATGTCGCCGGAGGCTCAGCGATTGGTGAGTGGCGCGATGGCACTGATGGGGGTGGAAGAGTGGATGACGCTCAGGCTCGACCAGTGCAAGGAGTCTACACGTGAACGTTTTTCCAATAAGGTGCTCGACGTGGTGCCCAACGACTACGCACTATTGAAGGAGAAGGGCTTTCGTTCTGTATTTGTAAATAATGCAGAAGAGGAGTATGCCTATCTGGTGATAGTGGACAGCGATGTGTCCGCCCCCTCGCTGACGCGCCTCTATGTAACCAATGCTTTCTTACGCGCCATAATGAATGAGGAGGGGACTGGTATTGATGAGGAGAAACTCTCGCGGTATCTTGAGGGCCTTGCCGATGGACTGGAGAAGTCGCTACGTGGTTTGGGCGAATCGCTTGAAGGAGGACTCAAACGGTTGGAAAAGCGATTGCAGGAGAGGGCAAAGGAACTGGAAAAGGAGTATGACGGTTTGTACGATATATAGGACTGTTAGAATATAAAAACATAGTTTATGTATTGTTGACGGCAGAGTGTCGAAGATTTGTCGTACTTTTGTTGTCGATATAACATAGAGTCAAAGCATATGGAAAAGACTTGGAGATGGTTCGGAAAGAACGATAAGATCACGCTGACGATGTTGCGTCAGATAGGCGTGGAGGGTATAGTGACAGCATTGCACGATGTACCCAACGGAGAGATTTGGACATTGGAGGCCATCAACGACCTCAAGCAATATATCGAAAGCTACGGTCTTCGTTGGTCAGTAGTGGAGAGCTTGCCTGTGTGCGAAGCCATCAAGTATGGCGGTCCCGAGCGCGACGCTCTCATCGAGAACTATAAGGTGAGCCTCGCCAATCTGGGCAAGGCAGGTGTGAAGACTGTGTGCTACAACTTCATGCCGGTGCTTGACTGGGCACGCACCAAGTTGGACCACCCTTGGGCCGACGGCTCCACCTCGCTCTACTTCAACCGTGTGAAGTTTGTATACTTCGACTGCTACATCCTGTGCCGCCACGGTGCTGAGGCCGACTATACAGCAGAGGAACTGGCTGCTGCTGCCGAGATGCACAAGACCATTACCGACGAGGAACGTCGTGCCTTGGTAGATACTATCATTGTGAAGACACAGGGCTTCGTCAACGGTAATATCAGCGAGCGTGATGCTGACCCCGTGAGTCGTTTCCGCGAATTGTTGGCACTGTATGATGGTATAGATCGCGATACATTGCGTGAGAATATGCGCTACTTCCTCTCGGCCGTGATGCCTGTGTGCGAGGAGTATGGCGTGAACATGTGTGTACATCCCGATGACCCTCCTTGCCAGTTGTTGGGGTTGCCACGTATCGTGACGTGCGATGAGGATATAGCGTGGTTCTTGAATGCAGTTGATAATCCACACAACGGACTGACCTTCTGTTGCGGCTCACTCTCTGCCGGCATACAGAACGATGTGCCTGCACTGGCTCGCAAGTATGCCAAGCGCACCCATTTCGTGCATCTGCGCAGCACCGATGTGTTGCCCAATGGCGACTTCATCGAGGCCGACCACCTCAAGGGGCGTGCCAACCTCATCGAGGTGGTGCGTATCTTCGAGCGCGAGAATCCCGATGTGCCCATGCGTGTGGACCATGGCCGCACGATGCTGGGCGATGAGGACAAGGGCTACAACGCCGGCTACTCATTCCATGGCCGTATGATGGGACTTGCACAGATGGATGGCGTGATGGCCACCGTGCGCAACGAACTAAGCAAGTAAAACGGAGAATACCTGTAGAGGCATTTTACGCTGTGTGCAGCGAAGAACCTTGTGACATGTTTGCAAGATTCTCCGCTGCATTTTCTTATCTTACCTTGTGCTCAACGCGGCCGCTACACTCCGTAGTGCTGTAGCTGCCCACAATGCCCAGTCCGCCACGGATGTTGGTGTGTATGGGCATAGGCTCGCCTACGAAGGCTCCGCCCGTCATCTCAAAGGCGGTAGCATCTTCTATATATTTATAGTAGTCTTCGCTGAGGTGCTCCAGCATGAAGGCATAGTGGTAGGTGGCGCGGCTCACGGTGTCGGCTGGCGATATGTAGCTATCCCACTCATCATCTTCTATCCATCCGCTTTCAGGGTTAAAGTTGGGGGAGGCTGGCGATTCCATCAAGAACATGAAATCTACGATGGGCTGCCCATCGGCATTGCGCAGGTTCTGGTCGGTAAAGATGAAGGAGTTGGTGCTCGACATATAGAGCAGTCCGCTAAACATTTGCGACATGCTCTCGCTGGTTGTCATCAGTCGGGTGCTGCTCTCGGTGAAGAGATAGTGCGGATAGAAGGCCTCTTCCGTAGTGTTGTAGCCACGGGTGTATACGTCGTCGGGGAATGTCACCTCATAACTCCCCTCATAATGTATTGATAGGCGGTAGTAGTTGTCCTCTTCGGCAGGGTCATCAATATAGATGCTCACGAGCAAGGCACTATCCACCTCGTTAAGAAGGGCGGCGCTCAATGGGTCGCCAGGCGGAGTGAACGGCAGCATCGTGGTGTTGGTAACGGTAATGGGCGTGGGAAACTTCACTCGCTCCGTAGCACTGACGGTACCCAGTGCATGTGTAGCTGTCAGTGTCACCTCATCGCCAGCATTAAGGCCGTAGTAGCTGAGGTAGCTCTCGCTGGCCTCATCGTATACAAGGGGGAAATCCTCGCCATTGATGGTGGCTGTGACGGTGGCATCGCTCAGGCGCTGAGGCTCCTCGGTGTCGAGGAAGTGGGCGGTGCGCCCCACTGTGGCTGTGAGTTGCTCGCCATTGGCTCTGAGCATGGCATTGAGCACCAGTTTGGGAGCGCCTATCTCGGTATCGTAGGGGATATCGTTGACGCAGGAGGTGAAGAGGAGAATGAGGCCTCCCCAACCCCTCCCAAGGAGGGGCTTTAGGACATCGCGGATTATAGGATAATTTGTTTTCATTATTATATGATTACTCCTGATTTTCTGAGATTAGTCTGTTGATGTATAGTTTGTAAGCCCCTCCTTGGGAG
>CANBEE010000138.1 GCA_947367415.1 uncultured Bacteroidales bacterium | reverse complement strand
CTGTTAATCAGAGGGTCCTTGGTTCAAGTCCAAGACGAAGAGCAAGATTTAAGGGTTAAAAACAATATTCTTCGTTAGCTCAGTTGGTTAGAGCATCTGACTGTTAATCAGAGGGTCCTTGGTTCAAGTCCAAGACGAAGAGCAGTTAAGGTTCACCGTGATGGTGAGCCTTAGTTGTTTTTATCCAAACGTCAAAACTGATAGTTTGTTTAGTTCCACCCAATAAAAAAGGACGCGCCAACGCGCGTCCATACTATTGCATACCATGAATTCCTTATTGGAGGGGCATATACCAGTTCTTGGGATTTGTCAAGTCGACCTGAGGATTGTTGCCCTTAAGCTTGTCGGCAAACCAGCGAGAACCGAAATCTGAGCCGTAGAGACCTGCCTCGTTCTTGTGGCGAGCTATACGCTGGAGGTCATAGAAGCGGATACCCTCAAAGGCAAATTCCTTGGCATACTCATCGCAAAGAATATCTTCCATAGCGTTGATAGAATCTTGCTTGGTAGTACCTACCTGAACGTTGAAACGCTCTGAAATCTCCTGTATCTTAGCACCGATAATGGGGGCAGGGAGATAAAGGAGATTGTTCTTTGAACCTACTGCTGTTGCCTGCGAACCCTTTACACCCATATTGTTCTCGACACCTTTTGCATTGGTAAAGCCACCACCGTGATGATGTATACCGTATGTGTTCTCGGGAGTAAATACGGTACGGCTCTCACCACTGAGGAAAGGTACCTCATTGGTCAACAAGTCTACCGATGCCTGTGACATATATTGGTGAGGAGCGTTTACACCACCTGCACCAGAAACCAGTTGCTCAAGATAGGTAGAGATACCGTTGCGCAAGATTGCAAATGCAGCATCGGGATGTCCCAAACGGTTGAGAGCCTCTGCCAAATGCAAATAAACCGTAGATGTACGGAACAGATACACATTGGCATTCTTCATCTTACTGATATATACCTTGGTTGAATCTGATGCATCGCGATTCAAGATGGCACGGTCACGATAAGAAGTACCATCATCATCAGCATAAACAGCACGTCCATCACCCATCTTACAAGCTTTCACGGCATTAGGATTAGGCTCCAATGTCGTTCCATTCATATTCTTCGGGAAGTAATAGAAATCACAAGCCTCTGTAAGTTCATAATAGGTATCCGAAGGTGCAATCTGCACCTCATCGGCACGCGGACAAATTGTAGATACGTCTGTAGAGTAGTAGTCATAGCCGAATGCCAAGGGAATATTGGTGGTCTGGCCACGCTGCGAGCTCACTGCCATGGGAATATAAGTCAGCACATCCAATGGAGAAGCGAGATTTTCATAAATCTGAGTATAGGCATCCATCATAAGATTATATGATGGCTCAAAGTCAGCTGCAAACCAATCAAGACTGAGGTTAGCGGCCCAGAAGTAGCGGAAAACCGTATACTCATCCGAGGTAAGCTTATTGTCGCACAAATATTTGCAATAGTGCTGAGCTGCCTTGAGCCATTGCCCGTCTTCCAAGTACATCTCGCCAAGTATCACATCAACCGGGACGAAAATCAGTTCAGGATTGATATTCTTCGCAACATTAGCATTCCAGTTAGGATTGCCAACAGAATAGGCGTTTGTTCCAAAGCTCGGTACTTGCAGGCCTGAATACTTTGCCAATGAAGGAGCCAACGAATCCACAATCTGAGACAGGGTAAACTCGGGGAAATCAGTTTCCTCTATCTGCGAAATAGATGTCAGAGGCTCTGTGTAGAAAGGCACACCCTTCTCATTACCGCCATACGTACGAGCCAACTGCAGGTAGGCCCATGCACGCCAAGCCTCAACGGCAGCATACTCATTGATTACCACATTGTCGGCACCTGTGGTCAAGTCTTTGTCGCGATGCTTGAGATAATAGTTGCAGTTGTTGATTACCTTATAATACACGTATGCACTATCATACTTATTGGCAGTAGTGGCCGAATAGTCTGCCAATTGACGAAGGTTTTTATCGGTATGTTCTGTCGTGGTCACCAACTCGCCACGCATTTCTCCAATAAAGAAGTACTGGTCGGCCAACTGCTGCATGGCCTGGGCAATGCCCAACGCATAAAACACGGAGTCTGTCTTTGCATCAAGCTCTGGATCAGTAACCATGCTGTCATTGCCCGTCATAAGCATATCTTCACATGAGGTGGCTGCAAAGAGACCGGCCACTACGATAAAGGAATATAGTATCTTTTTCATATAATCACATGATATAATGTTTACACTTTCTTACAAGTTAATCTTCAGACCCACAACAAATGCACGGCCCTGAGCAAGATTGCCACAGTCGATACCCTGATACATTACGCTATTGCCGATGCTGAACTCAGGATCATTTCCTGTGTAGCGAGTGAGAGTAAGCACATTCTGAGCTTCACCCCATACAGACATGCTCTGCAACCATGATGTCCAGGTTTCAGGAACAGGAATACGATAAGTCATACGCACATTCTTAAGACGAAGGTAAGAGCCGTCCTCAATCCAACGGTCAGAGAATCGGTTATTACCCATAGGATCACCATAAGCCAACTTTGGCAATGTAGCTTGATGACCCTCGTAGCGCCAGTGGCCTACCTCAGCAACCTGCTGATTGTAGAAAGTAGAGCCGGCGTTGAGGATACTGCGCTGATAATTGTATACATCATTGCCCAGGCTGAAGTTTACGCCCATATCCAACGTAAAGTTCTTCCAATTGAGTGCTGCAAAGACGTTGCCATAGAAATCAGGGTTAGGATTTCCAAGAACGACCTTATCATTCTCATCAATGCAGTCATCACCGTTCTGATCTACAAAATGCACATCACCCGCTGTGAAATTCTGTTTATTGCCAGCAGCATTCAACATATATAGGTATCCATCCTTACCAGCACTTTTGGCCTCTGCATCTGTGGCAAACACCCCCTTGGTCTCATATCCATAGAACACACCGATAGGATTGCCTACAGAAACGAGGATATTGTTGTCACCATAGACTGAGTTACAGTAATCGGTGCCGTTGAATGCCTTTACACCATCAGCAAACGCACGCTGCGGAAGCGAAGTAACCTCGTTGGTGTAATGACCTACGCTTGCTCCCAACTCCAATGTGAGGTTACGTGTAGCCACAGGCTTTCCTGACAGCATCACCTCAAAGCCCTTGTTCACCAACGAACCACCGTTGCTCCAATACTGGTTAATACCAGATACAGGCGTGTTGAACGTCTTATAGGTCAGCAAGTCGGTTGTATTATGATAATAGAAATCTGCTCCCACCGACAAACGATTATTCAGCATATTGGCTTCAATACCGGCATTCCACTTTGATGTAGTTTCCCACTTAATCTTGTCGTTACCAATATTAGTCATCTGCATACCGATAGCATTGTAGTTGTAACGTACAGAAGAGAATGAGGTACGAGCTGCATAGTTAGAGATATCATCGTTACCACTCATGTCCCATCCTGCATTTACACGCAAATAATTGATAGCAGAAGTTTTAGGGAACCAGTCCTCATTAGTAAGTATCCAACCGAGCTGTACACTGGGAAATACTGCCCAAGGTACACCGAATACACGTACGCTGCCATCCGCATTGGCACCAAAACGGCTATTGGCCTCGGCCAAGAGCGAAAGCGTGGCAAAATAGCGGTTTGCATAGTTATAATCGCCCGATGCATACCATTGAAGATTTCTCCAGATATCGTTGGCTCCGTAAAGGCTTGAGTAGCCTCTTGAAGGATCAGCCGTCAGATAGGGATTCTTGTCATCTGCCGAAGTACGGAATTGAGTCTTGGCGTCACTACCATCATAAGCAAAGTGATTGTAGCGGAATCCACCCACAGCAGCTACTGAATGGGCACCATACTTATTATCCCAATTCAGATAAGTATTGCTCAGCACATTGGTTCCCTTAGAGAACAGCGATGAAGTAAGGTTGTGTACCGTACCCAAACCTTCGATAAGGAAAGGAGGAATGCCTTCAGACGGACGATAGTAACGCTGTGAATTACGGTTCAATGTGTAGCTGAAGTCTGTTGTCAACGACAAATGTTCATTAAAGGTATAAGTAGGAGCGATACGTACATTGAACAGCATGTTCTCCACCTTATTCTTGTTGTCACCCGTCGCATTGTTTAGGATAGATGTCGGATTTCCGAGTGAATAATAATAATCATTTCCATACAATCTTTGACTAAGTGGACTGAACAGCTTGTCATATTCCGAAAGCAGATGAGTAAATCCACCCACATGCTTATTGTATTGATAAGGAGTTACCAATGGCGACTTAATCATAGCCAAATTGGTTGGCGACATTACTGTTCCTTTTCCTAAATCCGATGAGAATCCATCGTCAAACAATGTATTGTTGGCACGCGTAAATGACATGTCGAACTTGGTGTTCAACTGCTCAAGGATTGAAATGTCTGTATTGAAACGCACATTCAGACGGTCAAAACCAGAGCTCTTAATGGTATTCTGTGCATCAATGTAACCAACCGAGAGGTTATACATACCCACATCATCACCACCTTGCACGTTGATGTTATAGTTCTGGGTAATAGCCGTACGATATACCTCATCCTGCCAATCCGTGTCGTTATGATACATCATGTAGTAATAATTCTTGGGATCGTCGTTGAGGAAGTTGAAAGTGACGTCACGGTTCTCTGATTTCTTGAGAGCAGCAATAGTACCCAACATCTCCGTAGCATAGTTACGATACTGTGTTGCATTCATCATGGTCATTTGATGCGGCTCCAAAGAGATGCCTGCCGAGATGTTCGCATCAATACGTGTTGCCATCGAATGACCACGCTTGGTTTCAATGAGGATAACACCATTAGCTCCGCGTGCACCATAAAGTGCCGTGGCATTCTTAAGCACCTGTACTTTCTCAATATCCTCAGGAGAGATATTGGCCAACATATTGAAGGCACGCCCTTGGTGCAATACAGCACGGTTGTACTGCATATCCCACTCTATACCGTCAACAATCACCAACGGTTGGGCATTCGCATTGATAGAGTTCAGACCGCGAATAAACAATGCATTACCACCATCAAGTACGCCAGAGCGGTTGATGGCACGAATATCAGCTCCCAAGTTGGACTGTATCTCATTGTCTACAGTCACTCCACCACCTCTTACGGTAAATTCATTGGCTGCCGTATATTCGGTTTCGTTGGCATACATCTCCTTAAATTTGTTGCTCAACAAACTAATTTGTACAATTTGATTCTCATCGTTGCTACGTATAGCCACTTGCAATGACAAGTAACGAGGAGCTTCCACATAAAGAGCCGAAGCAAAATCGGGAACCTTAATAGTAAAATTACCCTTTTCGTTGGTCATTGCCGTGTATCGGTTATCACCCAATGTCTGTACGCGCACACCTGCAATAGGTGCCTTGGTAACCTCATCGGTAACGATACCCGAGATAGAGATTAATCTATTCTTTTCCTCTACTACCTTGCGTTGAGGAGCCTTAAACCCTGTGAATTCGGAGTTTTCGGTTGCGCCAGACTCATCCTGAGCCCATGCAACTGTACAGAAACACATGGCCAAAGCACAGAGAGAGAGTCTGAGACCCTGACGCTGCAATCTATCTATCATTGTATTTTTCATATTCTGATTCATCTTCTTATATTAGCCATTATTCTTCCTCCTTCTCCACAACAGGCTCAAATATGATATTGGCGATACGGAGGTTTCGTTCACATGACTTATCCATCATCATATTGAACGGATACATCACCTTGATATTCGGCTTAGCAGCGGTACCTGCATAGCAGACAGGGAATGTCACACGTCCCAGTTTAATGGTATCAACCTTATCTTTACCACCAGTAAACGGATCAACCTTTCTGAGAGCACTGTTGCCTGATACCAATGTCTCTCCATCAAAACGTTTGGTTACCAATGTTAAGGCACCATTTTCGTAATCAGCATAGTTGATGTCTACATACAAGCTATATGGCTTACGCTCTGATTCGGGCATATCCGGTTCTTCGATGCATGCCGGTACCAAAACCATTGAAACATCATAGGTGGTAGACAACACACCATCAATATAGAAGTTAAACTCGCTAAGGGCAGTTGAGAAATCAGGCACATTGGTTTTCACATAACGCAATGCCGTTTCATCCTCATCGTCCAGCACACACATGTTAGGATCAAGGAGCGTCCGATCTATGCTTTCATTAGTAGACTTATAACCCGTTGCAGTAATTACACGAGCTACGTTGCGTGACTTGATTATGGGTGCATAAGTCTCTTCAGGATCAAATGGATAGTCCTGAATTATACGTGCATGACCGTTACTGAGTGGTATCACCTCTTCAGTCAGCTCATCCAGCATCGTAGGATTGCTTAGCCAATTACCCGTCGTAGAAAAAATGGAGTCGCTCTCCTTAAATGATTTTCCCGTTTGGAACTTAGTGTTAAATTTACCCTTCTCAGAGAAAACGAAGTTGTTGGTCAGCAAGAGTTTTGCAATAGAGTCTGACCAATATGCTCCTGTTTCCGAGATTTCAGCTCCTGCGGGTGCGGCAGTAAGAACAACCTCTGTTTTTCCCAATGAGGCATCCATCAGATTTATCAACTTCTTCATCTTACTATTCCAAGAAGCGCCTGGTGTAAGCCCCACTTGGTTGCTACTCAAATCCTGATAAGGAATCTTATCCACGTAGTTGTAATATGATATAATCTTGCCGTACGCTCTATTCCAAGCCTCATCTGTCGGAATCAACACCGTATAGAGACTATCTTCATTGTTAAGCTGAGCACGAAGCATTCTGTCGGTAAGCACGTTGCTTACAATAATCACCGAGTCATCGTAGTGCTGTACACCATCAATAATGGCTCCTTTCACAGAGTTTATCTCGTCCAACTCGCGGCTTTCATAATGCTCTACATAAGCCCCCATCATACTAGGCATATCTTCAGACTCTCTCAGATACTCGTATCCATTATAGCGGAAGGTTGCTGGTTCCGAAGTTATGTAGAGCAGACCATTTGTGCTGGGATAGTTGAACACAGCAGGATTAGCCGCATTGGGAAGGATATCCTTTCCGTCAAAAGCCAGCATATCGGTATTCTTGTTCGAGAACTTCACCAACTTACCATTAAGCATATACACTACTGTATCATTGATGTCTGTTTCACGATGTGCATAATCGGCAATGGCATTCTTCAGGAACTGACGCTCTACCTTGATTGAATCCATTTGATTCAGTTCTTCCGCACTGAACGAGCCATTCTGAGGAGCCCACACCGTATAGGTA
>CANBEE010000137.1 GCA_947367415.1 uncultured Bacteroidales bacterium | reverse complement strand
ACGCACAACAGCTCCAGACCGGTGACACCTTCACCTACACCAATGCCGACGGTGTTGTGAAGACCTACACCGTGACTGGCGAGAACTTGATCGAGAACCCCTCGTTCGAAGCTAACACTGAAGGTTGGCTCGGCGGTGGCGGCGGCACATTGACCGGCGTAGACTGGCAGAGTGCAGGCGGTGTTGACGGCGGCGCATACCTCCGTCTGACCGAGAACGCAGGTAAGGGTGGTAACGGCTCTATCGGTACCGCATGGGAGCTCGAAAAGGGCAAGACCTACGTATTCAGCTACTTCATTCGTCAGAACACCAATACTGACGCTGTAGCCAAAGAGGGTTACATCGTAACTTCTGAGACCGACACTCCCCGTGGCGACGAGACAAAGACTCTTATGTACGCATACGAGGATGCCAACTGCGCATGGACACAGAACATCGTAGTTACCACAGCCGAGTACAAGTACTTGCAGTTCTGCGCTCGCTGGTTGGGCGGTTCAAAGTGCTTCGACGCCTTCATCCTTGCTGAGGTAGAGGAAGCTGCTGACCCCGCTGAGTTGGAAGCCCTCATCGCTACTTGCGGCGAATGGATCGACACCTTCGGCGACGAGGCCAAGGAGTTCGAGACATTCGACAACATCGTAAAAGAGGCTGAGGATTTGGTTGCAGGCGAAGCTTACACAGCTAACGACCTCAACGCTATGGTAACCAAGTTGAACGAGGCTCTCCTCGACTTCCGTATGGCTAACGCCAGCGACGAGTACACCGTAGACGTTACCAACCGCTACATCAAGAACCCCAACTTCGACAACGGTATGGTAGACTGGACACGTAACAACGATAACGTAAACGGTGGTACCAACATCCGCTTCTTCGAATATTTCGGAGAGAGCAGCCGTGTATTGGAAATCAACGAAGGTTCATCTGCCGTGTCTACAGACACTCACATCTATCAGACCGTACACAACCTCCCCTTGGGTTACTACCGCTTTACTGTACAGTGCGTCATGAACCACGCTGTAGACAAGGAAGCCGACCCCGAAGCTAAGTCAGGTGCAGCTATCTACTGTAACGGCTCTGAGCTCGACATGGTAACCGACCAGATTACTACCGACGGTGCTTCTAAGGACAACTCATACCCCCAGACCTTCACCATCCAGGGTATCGTATCAGGCGACTCTATGGTAGTAGGTCTCGTAGGATACAAGGAGAACAACTTCACCTACGTAGCTATCGACAACGTACGTCTTGAGTTTGCCGGCTTCGATGCAGGTATCTACATCGACGCTCTGGGCAACCAGATTTACGAGTGGATGGAGGAGAACAGCGACATGCTGTTGCCCGGCATCGGCTACACACTGGAAGACGAGATCAACCTCTCTACCGATGCTACTACCGACGAAGAGATGACAGCCGCTTACATCCGCCTCGACAGCGTATTCAACAACGCGAAGGAGGCTGTAGCGCTCATGAAGAAGCTCACCGAGGACTACACCGCATTTGCTGAGGAGGTACAAACAACACAATACCCCAACGGCATAGACGCTGCAAATGCAGTAATCGCAGAGATCGAGACATTCCTCTCTCTTGAGGACGAAGAGGCTAACTACCAGAGCATCCTCGACATGGTTGCTAAGCTCAAGCAAGCACTTGCCGACTACCGCATGAGCCAGGAGTCAACCAAGGATCAGCCCGGTAACTACTCATTCTTCATCCAGAACCCCAACTTCGAGGCTAAGGATGGCTGGACATGGAACCTCACACACGACGGTGGTGGTTCAGACATCTGGGTAGGCGGTTGCCGTCCCACAACAGCTGATGGCGAGAACCGTCAGGGTCTCAACATCTGGGGTAACCACATCGTATCTATCGACGTACAGCAGACAATCACTGGCCTGCCCAACGGTCTCTACGCTATCAGCGGTGAGATGATCACTCAGACAGGCTACGCTACCGACCAGCACCTCTATGTAGAGTCTTCTATCAACACTGCTACATCTGAGAACCTCGAGGCTGAGGGTTGGGACAACTACGAGTGGACAACATTGACCACTGGCTACGCTATCGTAAACGACGGTAAGCTCGTAATCGGTGCCGGTTCAAACACTGGTGGTGCAGCTTCAGAAGGCTGGTTCCAGCTCACCAACGTACAGCTCTACTACTACGGCGAAGCTTCTGCTGAGGACCTCACTGCTGCATACGAAGCTACTATCGCTAAGGCTGAAGCCCTCGCTGCTACCCTGCTCCCCGGCGATGCTGCCGTACTGAGCGCCAAGATTGCCGAGGCTAAGGCCCTCGAATCACAAGAGGCTGCTTGCGCACTCCTCCAGGAGCCCATCAAGACAGCTACTGCTGCTGCTGGCGTATACGCTTCATTCAAGAACGGTGCTTACAAGACTGTAGCCGACAACAAGGAGGCTCTCAGCATTGCTGAAGCTATCGAAGTACTCGGTGCTGCTCTCGGCTTCGCTGACGCTATCACCGCTGCCGATACTACTACTACAGCAGCATTGAACGCTATCGAAGAGAAGCTCAACGCTTACAACGACTATGCAACATACCTCGAGGAGGTTGGCTACATGGTTACCGACAAGACCTATGCACAGGCCAACATCAACGACGTGAAGGCTACCATCGCTGTTCAGAAGGCCGACCTCGTGGCTGAGTTCCAGAGCAGCACCAACGTAGCTGACCTCAAGGCTAAGCTCGAAAGCGTAGTAAGATACCTCATCAAGAGCGCATTCTTCCACGCTAAGGCTGGCGACGACGCTACTTCACTCATCGTAAACCCCACCTTCGACAGCGACGCTGCAGGATGGTTGGTTAACAAGGGTAAGGGCAACACCGAGACCAACGCCGGACAGCACTGGGGTGGCGACACCGGTAACCGCTACATGGACTCTTACAACGGCACAAAGAAGGCACTCGACTTCCGCGCCGCACAGGTACTCACCGACATTCCTAACGGTACATACACCGTAACAGTGGCTACACGTGCTGACTCAATCGGTGCTTACATCTTCGCACTCGGCGAGGCTATCACCGACACATTGGTTAACGACTCTACCGTAATGCTCCAGGTTGCTGCAAGCGCCAACACAAAGTGGGTAGAGATTGCACACTATGGCGACAGCCTTGGTGGCATCTGGCAGGCTGAGGACGACAAATTCATGGCAGGCGAGACCTTCGACGAGACCATCCACAACGTGAAGAACGGTGTAGGTTACGGTTGGACATGGCAGACCATCGACGACGTTGTAGTAACCAACCACGAAATGGTAATTGGTGTAACAACCGACTCTACCGTAACCAAGAAGGCAGGCTTCGAAGGTAACTGGTTCTCAGTTGACGACTGGTCACTGACAATCAAGGCTGTAGGCGACAACAACGGCTGGACCATCGAGAGTGGTATCGAGAACGTTGCTGCTACCGTACAGAAGACTGTATACTACGCTATCGACGGACGTCAGCTTGCAATTCCTGGCAAGGGCGTGAACATCGTGAAGACTGTTTACAGCGACGGACGCATCGAAGTGAAGAAGGTATACGTAAAGTAAGAAACGTAAAAGAAAAGTATATGTAACAATATACTGACAAACACGACAAACTACTCCGAAGCGGGGCTGCACAGCAGCTCCGCTTCTTATTTTTCATCATCCGCTTTGCCAATCGAATAAATATAATTACATTTGCAAGATTAAAGGTACTGGACCACCCAGCCCCAACACCCCCAGCCACAAACAACCGACAATATACAATGAAAACCAACAACACCAAGCCCAAAACACAAGTCAAAGCCACCATCGAGGAAAGCAAGCTCACTCGCATGCCCCTCATAGCAGGAACGGCTTTTGCCATCATCACATGGGCACTGCTCAACATCTTCGAGCACGAATTCCTCTACCGCGTACAGGAGCTATCACTATGGCTACCAACCAAAGTCTACTTCGATGAGCGCATGATGGTACCGGGCGGACTGATGACCTACATCGCCTGCTTCCTCACCCAGTTCTTCTACTATCCCATGCTGGGCTCACTCATCTACGTAGCCCTGCTGATAGCCGTACAGCTACTCACGCAGAAGGTATTTGCCATCCCCAACCGCTGGGCGCTGCTCGCGCTGATACCCAGTGCGCTCATCCTCTGCTGCTCCATGGAGGTAGGCTACTGGATATTCCAAATCAAGACACAGGGATACTTCTACTCCATGCTTGTAGGCTTCCTCTTCACCCTATTGGCTATACGCCTCTACCAAGTGACGAAGGGCTGGGGACGCTACGTCACCGTAGCCCTGATTGCCGCAGCAGGATACCCCCTCTTCGGCTTCTACGCCCTGCTCGCACTGCTGACCATCATAGCCCTTGAGCTGACATCCAAGGAGCGTAGCATGGGCCTTGTCCTGCTCTGCCTCGCTGCCGGCATCGCTACACCTATATTATATTATAATGTATACGAGCAGACCCGCTTCGTACGTATGTTTATGGCAGGCATGCCCGCCTTCGAGTTCATCAAGCGCGACCTGGGCACTTGGGCACCCTATATCCTGCTCTACCTGTTCCCGCTCGTGATTCCCTTCATACGCTTCCAATGCGCCGAGGGGCACACACAAGCCAAGACACGCTTCATCACCACACAGGCCATCGGAGTAGTCGTAATAGCGTTTGTGGTGCAACTCTTCTGGTTCCGCGACCCCAACTTCCGTGCCGAGATCAAGATGAACCACGCCATGGAGCGTCTCGAATGGCGCAAAGTGCTCGATATCGCCAAGTCACAGGAGCAAACCCCTACCCGACTCATGGTACTCAACCGCAACCTCGCACTGCTCAAGCTGGGCAAGGCCGGCGACGAGATGTTCCACTACCTTGATGGTGGCGAAGCACCTGCCTCTCCCTTCGAGATACGCCTCATGCAGGTAGGTGGCAAGATGCTCTACTACCACTATGCCCGCATGAACTTCTGCTACCGCTGGTGCCTCGAAGATGCTGTAGAATATGGATGGAAGGTCGACTACATCAAATACATGGTGAAGACCTCCATCATCTCGGGCGAATACCCACTGGCGATGAAGTACATCAACACACTGAAGAAAACCCTCTTCTACAAGGGATGGGCCGAGAAGTACGAGAAGATGATACAGACCCCCGAACTCATCTCCAAGGACCGCGAATTTGCCAGCATACTCCCTCTCTACCAGTTCGAGAACCAGCTCGACGGCGACAACACCCTCGTGGAAATCTACCTCCTCAACTACTTCGCCCACACCTATAACGAGCTCAACACCCCAATGTTCGACGAAGCCTCACTCATGTGTGCCCTCACACTGAAGGATATCCCCACCTTCTGGAACTGCTTCTTCCGCTATGCCAACAGCCACAAGACCAACCGCATGCCCACTCACTATCAGGAGGCAGCCCTGCTCTATGGCAACTTGGAGAAAAACGTGGATATCAGCAAGATGCCCTTCGACAAGTCCGTCAAGATGCGTTTCCAGGACTTCATGCGATTCTCACAGAAGCACGCCGTAAAAAACGTTGAGCGTGACCCCGAAGCCAAGAAGCTCTTCTACGACCGCTTCGGCGACACCTTCTGGTATTTTTATTTCTTCATACGCGACGTGAAATCATATTAATCAGGACCCCTGGGGCCTCATAGGCCCCTAGGATATTCTATACTCCTAGTTAATCCTAGGAGTCCTAGAAAATCCTAGCCCCCAAGAACTCCCATAACCCATAACCCATCACCCCCTAACCCCAAACACCCCATGCACAACCACTTCCTATACACCCTCCTCATTGGCTCAGCACTCCTCGTCGGATGCTCAGCCCAGCCGCCCAAAGAGTTTACTGAAATCGACAAGAAGGCAACCACCTACCCCGACTTCAGCAACACCACCATCCCCTACAACATTGCTCCCCTCAACTTCGACTACCAGATGGAGGGCAAACAGTACATCACAGAGCTGAAAGCCGAGGAGCAGACGCTCATCATGAAGGGTAAGCAGACCGACTGGAAAGTCAAGCAATGGCACAACCTCCTCGAAGCCAACAAAGGCAAGAAGATTGAGGTAATCACCTATGTACAAACCGATAAGGGATGGGAGAGGTACCGTCCCACAGCGTGGCTTATCGCCAACGAACCCATCGACCCCTACATCTCGTACCGTATCATTGCCCCCTCATACGTCACCTACGAAGAGCTCTCGATACGCCAACGCCACATCGAGAACTTCGACGAGCAGATCATCTACAACAACATGCTGCAAGGCAACGATGTAGACGGCCAGTGCATCAACTGCCACCACTACCGCAACTACAAGACCGACCAGATGCAGTTCCACGTACGCCAGTTCAAGGGAGGTACCATGATTGTCAATGGCGACGAAGTCAGAAAGATAAATCTCAAGACCGACTCCACCATCTCGGCCGGTGTATACCCTGCATGGCACCCCACACACAACCTCATCGCCTACTCCATCAACGACACTGGCCAGTCGTTCCACACGAAGGATAACAACAAGATTGAGGTTCAGGACCTTAAGAGCGACCTCATCCTCTACGACATAGACAACAACGAGGTAAGCTTCATCGAGCACGACACCCTCGAATGGGAGGTATTCCCCGCTTGGTCACCCGACGGCAAGACCCTCTACTACAATTCAGCCCACTACGAGATACAAAACTATGCCGGCAAGGAGCGTGAGATCATCGACAACTACAAGAATTTCAAGTATAATATCTACCGCAAATCGTTCGACCCCGAGACACTCACCTTCGGCCCTGCCGAGATGGTTTACGATGCAGCCTCGGTAGGCAAAAGCGCCACCCTGCCACGCGTCTCTCCCGATGGCCGCTACCTGCTCTTCGGCATGGCCGAATATGGATGCTTCCACATCTGGCACAAAGATGCAGACCTCTACATGATAGACTTGAAAAACAACGAGTTGAAGAACCTGCGAACCATCAACAGCAAAGATGTGGAGAGCTATCACTCATGGTCGAGCAACGGACGCTGGATACTCTACACCAGCCGACGCGACGATGGAGGTTACACACGCCTCTACATTGCCTATTTCGACAAGAACGGCCGAGCACACAAACCCTTCATCCTGCCGCAGAAAGACCCCTATTTCTACGACGACTATTACAAGAGCTACAATGTGCCCGAATACATGCTTGAACCCGTGACAATAACACCCCAGGAATTCGCTCGCCACATAGATCAGGAGGCACAGCAAGCCAAATTCAGAAGTACCAAATAAGTGGCCTGGAAATTTGGTACATAAAAAATGTTATCGGAACAAAAAAAAAGACAAATATAAATT
>CANBEE010000136.1 GCA_947367415.1 uncultured Bacteroidales bacterium | reverse complement strand
CGATGATGCGCACGGACCAGTCGGTGCGCGACCTTACCGAGAAGCACCGCTATGCCCGTGCCACGGGCGACGAGCAGGGTGCCAGTCGTTACAAGAAGATGATGACCAGCTTCGGCGTGGCGGCACGCTTTGAGGGCGGCAGACGGCAACAGCACATCGTGGCGCTCACGGGGCTGAGCCTGGTGGACATAGACCATATCCCTGCCGAGCGGATGGGCGAGGTGCTCGCTCTCGTGCGGGGCGACGAGCATACGCTGCTGGCGTATACTACCTTGTCGGGGCACGGAGTGAGAATTCTCTTCCAGTACAAGGCCCCCTCAACTCCCCCCGAAGGGGAGCTTACAGGCCTCGCGAAGCCAAATTCCCCTCTTCGGGAGGGGTTAGGGGAGGCCGCCTTTTACAAACAAGCCTTCCTGTATGGTAACGCCTACTACGAGGCGTTGACCGGCTTGCCCACCGATGGGCAGTGCAAGAATGTAGGGCGCATCAGCACGATCGCCTATGATGAGGAACTGTACTACAACCCGGAGGCTACGCCATTCATCATCGTGCCTGAGGAGAAGAGAACCGTAGGAAGACCGAAGAAAGGGAAGAGTGAAGAGGTAAGAGTGAAGAGATGTGAGGCTGCCGTGCTGCGCGAGCTAGCACATCGGGGCGTGGTGTATGAGGCGGGCACCTACAACAAGTATGTGAGTGCCGCCTGCTATGAGATGAACCGCTACGGAGTGCCCGAAGAGCAGTGCCGCGAGTGGGCGGTGAACCGATTTGCCGACTACGATGCAGCGGATGTGACCTCCATCGTGCGCTCCTGCTACCTGCAGACCGAGGAGCATGGGACGGCGCGACCACCGAAAGCGGAAAAGGAGAGCCGCTATGCCTCCATCAAGGACATACAGGACTGGCTCACGGAAAATAATATCAGGATTAGGCATAACTTGATTACCCGAAAACGAGAGATGGCCTCCCCTAACCCCTCCCAAGGAGGGGAACTTGCAAAGTCCGCGATGTCTGAATCACCCCTCCTTGGGAGGGGCAGGGGGGAGGCCACCGAATTGACCGACCAGCATGTCAACTCCCTCTACTGCCGCTTCTGCTTAGATACGGGGCGTCAGGCGAAGATCTCGGACTTCTACATCATCATCGAGAGTGACTTCTACCCCGACTATCATCCGCTGAAGGAGTATCTGGAGAGTCTGCCCGCATGGGACGGCATGACCGACCATATCGACCGCCTGGCCTCCACGGTGCACGTGACGGGCTGCACGCAGGAGCTGCACAACCGCTTCTTCAAGAAATGGATGGTAGCCATGGTGGCGGCATGGCTCGACGACGGCACCACCAACCACGAGATACTCACCTACATCGGCGAGCAGGGCAAGTACAAGACCTCGTTCATGACCCATCTGCTGCCGCCCGCTTTGGACAAATACTTTGCCATTAAGCACTTCAACCACTCGATGAGCAAGGACGACCGCCTGGCACTCACCGAGCTGGCACTCATCGACCTGGAGGAGCTTGACAATATGCGCCCCGAAGCGGTGAACCTCCTGAAGGCCATCACCACCGACCCTGCCATCAACCTGCGCCCCGTGTGGGAGCGCTATGCGCTGAGAC
The DNA here is from genome assembly GCA_947367415.1 of uncultured Bacteroidales bacterium. Taxonomy (GTDB): domain Bacteria; phylum Bacteroidota; class Bacteroidia; order Bacteroidales; family Bacteroidaceae; genus UBA1189. The sequence continues at coordinate 5,790 of CANBEE010000136.1, read as the reverse complement.
GGCAGCACATAGCCTCGTTCTGCGGCACAGGCAACAACCCTCGCTTCCTCACCGACCTCTCGGGCAACCGCCGCTGGCTGCCCTTCATGGTGGAGAGCATCGACTCGCCGTGGGAGCGCACCACCGACTACGACGGTATCTATGCCCAAGCCTATGCGCTGTGGCAGCAGGGCTTCCGCTACTGGTTTGACGATGAGGAGAACGCTGAGCTGGAGCAGCACAACCGGCAGTTTGAGGAGCCCAACATCGAGGAAGAGCTCATCCTCACCTACCTGCGCAAGCCCTACGGCGACGAGGCGGGCGAGTTCCTTACAGCCACGCGCATCATCGAACTCATAGGCATGTACGTGAAGTGTCCGCTGTCGCCCAAGCGCGTGGCGTTTGCGATGAACAGATTAGGTTACCGCCAACGCCGTGTGGGTGGTGTGCGTGGTTACAATGTCATCATCCTCACAGGCAACGACATCAAGGAACAGCAACGTCTCAATGCACGAGAGAGTACCATAAATGAATAATCATTTACCGATTTACCGATTGGTTTCTTATATGGTCTATACATTTAAATAATTAATTAAATTATTTTTATATTTATAATTATTTATTTTTCATATATATCGGATATAGAAAATGAATCGGTAAATCGGTAAAAAGCGTGGTTTTAATTCTTAACTTATAATTTTTCATTCATGAAAATGGAACATTTTCAGCATGACAAACTCCGCGCCTACGGCAAGGCCGAGCTGGCGCAACTCTACAGTCCCGGTGCCTCGCGTGCCTCGGCTCTGCGGCTGCTCAACAAGTACCTGCACGCTACCGACGGTCTGCTCGAAGCCCTGCAGCGCACGGGCTACACGCGTGGCTCACGCCACTTCACCCGCTATCAGGTGAGGCTGATATTTGAGTATCTTGGCGAACCGTAAAACTAATTGAAAATTGAACCGAAGGTCGACGCCCGCAGGGGCTGAAGTCAAAGTTGAAAATTAGAAATAAAAAAGTACATGCATGTACCGCGCGTGGTGCATGCATGTAATTTTCTTGGTACAAGGTTGTAATTTATCTAATTGGTTAACTCCCTCCGCTCCACTAACGTTTCGCTCGTCCCTTTATAAACAGAGGGACAGTTTTTAAATGTCATAGAGTGCAGAACTAACTAAGAAAATCTGTCCCTCTGTTTATAGAGGGACGAGCAGAGTGAAGCAGAGCGTAACGAAGCGGAGGGAGTTAAAAAAATATCACTTCGCAGATTGAGATAAGATTTCCCTCGTCACCTCACGTATATGTTCTACCACTTGATCGTGACGTTTGAAGATGTCCACATTTTCAAATCGTATGGTACGGATTCCCTTCGTTCGTAGCAGCCACTGCTCGCGTTGGAGGTCATATATGCTACCCTCAATGGTGTTGTGAGGCTCTCCATCCAGTTCAATGCACAAACGTAACTGGGGACAATAAAAGTCCAAGATAAATGGCCCGATGCCGAACTGGCGGCGCCAACGCACCCCCTCAATTTTTCGTTCTTTCAGGCTGAACCACAACACCGCTTCTGCTGATGTGCCATCGTTTCGCAACTCCCTACGGATAACCTTTTGGTCTGTGCGGTTACTCGTGAAATGTTGATCTTCGTGGGGCATAGCTGTGTGTTTCCTTTTTAACTCCCTCCGCTCCACTATCGTTTCGCTCGTCCCTCTATGAACAGAGGGACAGTTGGGCGGCAAGCCGAGTGTGTAATTATACTTATCGCGAAGATACAAACTATTTTACAATAAAACAATGATGACCCGATTTTTCCCTCTGTAGCATGTCAAATTCAGAATAAACGGGGATCCCGATTCCGTACCTTTGTATTGTCAATTGATGCCGATACAAAGGTACGGAATCAACGATAACGATAACGGCCGTCCGGAAGGTAAACGTAGCGAAGCCCAGTCAACGCTTGTGCAAACGAGCGAAATGCAAGCAAGCTTGCGATTTCTCAGCGAGAGCAGCCAAGTGTCTATGACGAAGTCATTAACGTCATCGTTAACGTTCGATTTCAACAACGTTGAAATGAGATTAGTAAGTCAACCCTCCCGAGGTGACCGGTAGCGGGAAGTGGTTGTATGTAGAACCCCTGTCGGGCATGTACACCCATGCACGGCATACAAAGAAAGGGAAGCCTCCCCCTACCCCCCTCCCGAAGAGGGGGAACCTCAGACATCCTCATGATAGGTGCCGCGATGACGGAATCACCCCTCCTCGGGAGGGGCATGGGGGAGGCCTCCAGTTAAGACTATGGCAGTAAACTATGCAGTAATGAAGACCAAGAATCCCGGCAAGAATGCTGTGGAGGGTACTGATTACTTCCACGGCCGTGCGGTGAAGACCAGCGACTATGACTTTGATGACCTGGCGGGCGACGTGCAGATGTCGACCACCATTACCGAAGCCGACGTGCTGGGCGTGCTCCGCGCCATGAAGGGCTACATTGTGAAGGCCCTGCTGGCAGGTCGCGTAGTAGTGCTCAACGACATCGGTCGCTTCCAGATCGGGCTCAAGGGCAAGTGTTACTCACGTGACACGATGGCAGCGTCGGACTTCTCTCCGTCCTCCATGATCAAGGGCCACCGTATCGTGTTCCGTCCCGATGCCAAGCTGAAGAGCGCCATCGCTGGTGCACTGACGCTGAAGCGTGTGTCGAGTGAGGCGCTTGCGTGAATTTAAGTTTTTGAGTTGATGAGTTTTTGAGTTGGTAAGTTTGCCATCCGGCACTAAACTCAAGACTCTCAACTTGAAAACAAACTAAAAAACTAACAAACTTAAAAACTCAAAACAGTATGAAGTCCGAAAACACAAACAAGTTCAGTTGGAGCCTTCTTCTCAAAGTGCTCGTTGCCGTGCTCACCGCCCTTGCCGGCGCACTGGGCCTGAGCGCCTGCGGAAGATGGTAGCGATGGGGTCGACAGGGCGCACTGCGCCCCGTCGGCCCCTTGATTCTTGACTCCGTGTCATTTTGAGCGTAGCGAAAAATCTCGCGATGGGATATGTCAATGACTCGCTCCCCGCATCTCGTCATTCGCAATTCACCAGAACACTTTGCGAGATCCCTCACGATGCTCGGGATGACAATGTTGCTGACCTGTAAATCACAAAATTGCTCAATTGTAAATAAATAGTAAATAGTAAAATAGTAAATTAAAAGTATGCAACATTTCACCATTCAAGAATTGTCCGCCAGCGCCACCGCCGAGCGCCTCGCCATCGACAACACGCCGCCCCGTGCGGCACAGCGGATGCTCACCATCCTTGTAGAGCAGCTGCTCGACCCCATACGCCGCCGCTACGGTGCACCCATCATCGTTACCTCGGGCTACCGCTGCCCGGCACTGAACACCGCCGTGGGCGGAGTCGCCAACAGTCACCATATCGTGGGATGTGCGGCGGATATAGTAGCCTCTCCTAGCCCCTCCCAAGGAGGGGGACCAAGTTCAGCGGTGTCCGAATCACCCCTCCTTGGGAGGGGCAGGGGGGAGGCCAATCTCTCCCTCTTCCACCTCATCATCCAAATGCAGCGCGAGGGTGCCATCCGCTTCACCCAGCTCATCGCCGAGAAGGATTACCGATGGCTACATATCTCCTATGTGCCGGGGATGCTGCGGAATCAGGTTATTGATGTTAACTGCTGTCCGGCATCTGTAAAATACGATACTTCGTAGCCTTTTGTGGGGGCTGTGATTCCACGACTATTGCGGTGGAATGCATGGAATGCAGTATAAGATGTTGTGAATGTGTAGAATGATACTCTTTGGTGTGTGCGGATAGGGGTGAACTAATGTGGAGGCTTTGTTGCTATGCACTTGCTGCTTTTTTTGTACTTTTGTATTGTGAAATAATATGAAGCAGATGAACGTGAAAAAGAAGGAACTATTGGGACTGCTGTTACTGCTGTCTGTGATGTGGGGCTCATGTGCTCGGAGCAGTGCGCCCCTGGATGCCGATGAGGCGCTTGACTACTGTGCTCACCAGGTGAATCGTGCGCTGGAGGCTTTACAGCCGCGTAGCTATACGATGATGCCGCGCAATATCCTTGCCGGCGACACGCAGGAGGGATGGAACTGCCGCGAGGCCATTCCGCAGGAGTGGTGCTCGGGTTTCTGGCCGGGTGTGCTGTGGATGGCCTACGACCACACGGGCGATGGGGCGCTGCGCACCGAGGCCGAGCGCTATACCGCCTCGCTGGCCTACATGGCCGAGCGTTCTGCCTACGACCACGACCTGGGCTTCATCATCATCAACTCCTTCCTCAAGGGGTATGAGCTCACGGGTGATGCCCACTACCGCGAGGTGGCGCTACGCGCTGCCGACACGCTGGCGACGCTGTGCAACCCCACGGTGGGCACCATGCTGAGCTGGCCACGCCACGTGGGCGACTATGGCGGGCACAACACTATCATGGACAATATGATCAACCTCGAACTGCTCTTCTGGGCAGCCGAGAACGGGGGAGGCAGTCACCTGCGCGACCTGGCCGTGGCACATGCCGAGACTACCATGCAGCACCACTTCCGCCCCGACGGCTCGTGCTACCACGTGGCAGTATACGATACGCTCACGGGCGACTTCATCAAGGGCGTGACCCATCAGGGATACAGCGACGAGTCGATGTGGAGCCGCGGACAGGCATGGGCTATCTATGGCTATACGATGGTGTACCGCTTCACCCGCGACGAGCGCTTCCTGGCCCATGCCCGCAAGGTCACCGACTGCTACCTGCAGCGCCTGGCCGCCACCAGCGACGACAACATCCCCCTGTGGGATATGGATGACCCGCGCGGAACAGCTGCACCCAAGGATGCCTCGGCGGCCGCCATCGTGGCCTCGGCACTGATAGAGCTTGCCGGCTATGTGGAGGCGTCCGATGCACAGCGCTACCGCGCCCATGCCGAGCAGATGCTTGCCGACCTCAGCACGCCTCAGTACCAATGCGGAGAGAGCAACGTGGCCTTCCTGCGCCACGCCACAGGGCATCACCCTGCAGGGAGCGAGATTGACGCCAGCATCATCTATGCCGACTACTACTATATAGAGGCATTGCTGAGAATGAAGAAACTACAAAAATAATCCGTATGATGAAAAGAATCCTACTTGCCGCACTGCTCATGGGTAGCATGGCGGTATATGCACAAGAGACCAAGGAGTACAAGATGGCTGGCCCCTACGAGATTGTGGCTCGCGACGGTGAGCACCGCCGCACTAAAGGGGGCAGCGAGCGTGATATGTATACCGCATGGCAGATGGCACAGGCGGGTGATGCCGAGCAGGCGCTGAAGATTATCAATGCCTATGCACAGACGCTGCAGGGTTTCGATGGCCACGATGCACCCCTGTGCTCCATACAAGCCTATTGGCTGCTGAGGGCAATGATCATCTTAAAGGAGAACCAGACTCCCGAGTGGACAGCCATGATAGAGCGTGCCATGCTGCCTATGATGGCCAAGTTTGAGGCCGACAGCCCCTATGCCAATGGTAACTGGGGACATATCGTGAACCGCTTGCGCATGGCCTGTGGCATCTTCCTGGGCGATAGCGTACTCTACCAGCATGCCATAGATACCTACCTCTATGCCAACGACAATGGTTCGCTCCCCAACTATATCGGTGAGACCGGACAGTGCCAGGAGACCGGGCGCGACCAGGCACATGCCCAGCTGGGACTCGGGGCCATGTGTGAGATATGCGAGATGGCATGGGAGCAGGGCGACGACCTCTATGGTGCACTGGACAACCGTCTGATGAAGGGATTGGAGTATACAG
>CANBEE010000135.1 GCA_947367415.1 uncultured Bacteroidales bacterium | reverse complement strand
CTTAAACATAAAATAAACAGCGCCGACCATGCACAACCCGGCCCAGAGGTAGTTCCAGCGCAGCGGTTCTTTCATGTAAATCACGCTGAACGGAACAAAGATGGAAAGAGTGATGACTTCCTGCAAAATCTTCAACTGGGCAAGGGAGCATGTGACATCGACCCTCTACATCTGCTGGGCGGCACAGGCGGGATTATACCATTATTATGGTGTGCCTAAGTATCCGTTGGATAAGAAGATGTTTGGTATCTTCAAGCACCACATCAACCAGCCGGAACTCCCCATCTTCCGTGGTTTCGACGACGAGTTCTATGTACCCCATAGCCGCCATACAGAGATTCGTCGCGAAGATATCGAGACCAAGGACGGGCTCGACATCCTTGCCGAGAGCAACGAGTCGGGCGTATATATGGTGATGGCGCGTGGCGGTCGTGAAATCTTCCTTACCGGACATTCCGAGTATTCGCCCCTGACGTTGGATACCGAGTATCGTCGCGACCTCGGTAAAGGCCTACCCATCGAAGCCCCCTTGCACTATTATCGCAACGACGACCCTTCGCAACTCCCTGTCGTCACCTGGCGCGGACATGCCAACCTGCTTTTCAACAACTGGCTCAACTACTACGTCTATCAAGCTACTCCCTATAGGCTGGAAGATATTCGATAGATGCCAGTTAATTTACTTGTTGGGGTAGTGGGTGTTTTTGTATCATAATGTCGCTCAATTGTTGATTGTGCTATCAAAATGTCAGATTCCGGATGGCCGAAAAAGGCTGTTTCTGAATTGTACACATACATTTTTCGAATTGTACAAAGAGATTTTTTGAAATGTAAGGCTCTGACATTTTGATCAGAGCCTTGCAATTTGTAGAAATCCTATTGTTATTTTGTAGAAACACAGCCCTTTTCGTAAAAAGGCCTATTAGATTCCTGGCGAACGAACTTCCCTTTTTTCAGAAAGGCCTATGCGTTTTTCCGCATAGGTCTACAAAAAATCTGTTTCAGGCTCAGTAAACTCCTGTTTCAGGCTAACTATTTCTATAAATACAGGTCGAGAAGCTCTCTTATATATGCCGAAAGTTCATAAATCGGTTGGCTTTGGCATGAGCGACATGGATTTTTGTACACTCCACGTTGCCGTTTCTGTACAAATCTACAAGTGGTCTCTGCCAAAGCCAACCGATTTATGAACTTTCGGCAATAGCAGAAGTCAAAACCAACATTGTGTCCCCCGACAGAACGAAGTGACGAGGGCTCTCTAATACAGACGCTGGGATTTCTCGTTGCTTCTAAGCTGCTGAAGCAGCACTCCTCGTGGAGCTGAAGGTTCCTTTGCCGCATCCGACCCTCATTTCGCGTCGGCGAGATGACAAAATGATAGTTGCTTTTCATTTTGATGACGCATAAGTTCAAAAAACTATTCTAGTGCTCTTTTGTCCTAAGGCATAAGTGGCATTGTTTCACATTGTGAAAAAACTCCTAATATCTAGCTCTTAATTCCTAATTATTTACTACCTTTGCGGTAAAACCGCGAACATATCCTTTACATGCTATGAGATATTGAAGCATGCTTCATATATCTCGCATCAAAGGTATGCTAACATAAGTTTGGCTGTAGTTCGTCTTTTGTGGAGGAATAATACCGTTTGCCGTTATTCTACGTTGTTGAAAAGACCTGGAATATGGCTTCGCTACTATTTTCTTATTGTATTTATCCTGCCGATAGATAGAAAGGGATTTTTTATAGATTGTAATGAAGAGAGTTATATATATAGTGTCGTTGCTGATGTGCATGTTTGTACAGGACATACAAGCGCAGATTAGGGTTACACCACTCCGATTGATTGAAGGTGATGTAACGGCAAACTCCCATGGCATGAGGAGGAGAGATGCTGATGGCAAGGTTGCGGCACTGATTAGAATCAAGACCTCCGTGACGGATTTTGAGTTCGATGCAGGAGCTTTAGGTATTGTTGGTCAGGAGCAGGGAACCGGCGAGATCCTTCTTTGGGTGCCTCATACGCTTAAGGCTATCACTATAAGGCATGCCTATTACGAAGAGCTGAAATACGAGTTCAAAGAACCGCTACAGGCTGCCTGTACATATGAAATGAAGTTGGATACGCCTGATAAAGGATGGCTTGCTTTGAGCTTTACTCCTATAGAGGCAAGTGTGCGTATTGATGGTAATCCCTATTCGAGTCCAAGAAACAATGGTCACATTGAGGTTATGCTGAATTATGGTAGGCGAAAATACGAAGTGTCAGCTGATGGGTATGAGACGAAAGAGGGAAACATTGTCATAGGCCGCGAGATGGTTGAGTTGCAAGTCAACCTCCTTGAAATGCCCTTGCTAACTTTAGTGGCTCCCAATGATGATGATGATATCTATCTGAACGGCTCATTCCAAGGAACAGGTCGATGGACAGGTAGAGTATCATCGGGTGACTATGAGGCAGAGGTGCGTAGAGAGGGGTTCCAACCACAACCAAAGTCCTTCACGTTAGCTGCTGGTGAGAATCAAACGGTGGAGCTGGAATCACCTATACCGTTAAAAGCAAGCCTGACAGTGCGAAGTCCTCTGGAAGGTGCACAAATCTATCTCAACGGAGAACTGATGGGCGTTACTGAGTGGACAGGCGAGCTTGATGCAGCGACCTATACGGTAGAGTTGCGTATGGAGGACTATAGCACAGTGAGCGAAACCGTCACGCTGGCACAACGCGAGGAACGTACCCTCACCATGGAGGCTCCCACACCACTGTTCGGCTCACTGGTAGTGAATAGCGACCCATCTGATTGCAACATCTATTTTGATGATGAACTGATAGAAAATACCGCCGAGGCATTCAGAAGAATAGCTGTAGGTAATCATCGATTGCTGCTTACTAAGGAAGGCTATGAATCCGTTGAATTAGAAGTGAATATTGAAGGTGGAAGACAAACGACATTGACTCCCCGACTGGAGCCTATTGTTGTTCCCCAAGATACAATAGCTACTCAAGATACCGTAACAACAGCGATGATGGAGACGTTGTTGCCCGATAGCAGTATCTTCATCCCTGATAGCCAAACACTGCCATTAACCCTTGATGTCATTTCACCCAAGAAGCGAGCCAATGCCTACTGGCGCTCCTTGCTGGTTCCCGGATGGGGCGACAAGTATGTACGTGAGAGCGAACGCTTCGGAGTATGGAAGACGATAGGAGCATACGGCTTGATAGGTGCCGGCGTGGGCATGCACTTCTATGGCAAGGAGCAGTATGCACAGTATGAGACGATGGCGCATGACCGCTATATGGGCACAGCGACTTATACTCAAGAGGCACTGGATGATAAATATGCCTTGGCCAACACCTGCCGCAGGATGACTCCAATGCTTATTGGTACAGGTGCTGCCGTATGGCTCTACGATGTTATTTGGGTGGCAGTCAAGGGACATAAGTCACACGATACGTCAATGACTCTGGATTTCGACCCTAAGGCCAACAGCAGTTTCCTTAGTTATTCCATAACATTCTGATTAAGGTACCGATGACAATACAATACAAACATAAGTATACATGGCATAAATGTGGGGATTTCCTGAATATCCTTCTTGTGTTGTTCCTTTCAGCTTGCTCTGATTATGAACGAAGCATCTATGACCCTAATTCACCGAACTATATTGGTGATAAATATGTGCCGATTGAAATACAAACAATAGACAAGATTCTTAATGGTGGCGAAACTCCTGATTCCGTGAAGGTACAAGCTGCTGTTGTAGCTACTCACACTCGTGGCCTCCTTCTTAGTGATGAGACGGGATATATTCTTGTAAATATGGAAGGAGAGAGTGGCGATACTCGCCACACAGCTTCCGATGATGTAACAAGAAGTGCCAACAGCTACGCGGAAGGAGATGTGGTAACCGTTGAGGGAGTAGTTACCTCAGATGCAGGTCTGCTTCAGTTCCCTAGTACATCGAAAATACAAAAGGTAGGTACCGCAGAAGTGGTGCATCCCGAGCCTGAGGTATGGAATGGTGCTGCATTCTATTACTATTTTGACAACATTTCGGTCAGATACGTTAAGTATACTGGCGTACTCAGCAAAGAAGATGATGGCTACATCGTAACAGTATCAGATAGCGCTATTACGGCAGTCGGGCAGATTACTTATCCAGCATCAGACCTGATAAATGCAAATGATGAGGGAAAAAAGGTACAAGTCATAGGATATGCTATTGGATATACCGATGATAAATATGTGAAGATGATGGCAACTTTCGTTGAACGCGTGATTGACGAAACAGCCGTGGCAGAGGCCATTGATCTTGGATTGAGCGTTAAATGGGCTTCGTGGAATATAGGAGCGACAAAACCAGAAGGATATGGTGGACACTATGCTTGGGGAGAGACGGAAGTGAAGGATAATTACGATTGGTCTACTTATAAGTGGAGTGGTGGTAGCAGGGATATGATGACGAAGTATTGTACAGATAGCAGTTATGGAACCGTCGATAACAAGACTGTCCTTGATCCCGAAGACGATATTGCTCATGTCAAGTGGAATGAAGGTTGGCGTATGCCTACGTTGGATGAGTTTAAGGAACTTCAAGACAACTGCTTTTGGGAATGGAGTTCAATCAATGGTGTTGATGGTTACAAGATTACTGGTCCTAATGGTAATACAATCTTCCTTCCTGCTGTAGGTTATAGGAACGGTACGAAGGTTTACTACCGTAGCTCGCGCGGTTACTATTGGTTGGGGACGCTGAGCGAAAGTTACAATGGCTACGCGTACCGCCTCTATTTCGGCAGTGATGGCTATGCTTGGGGCAGCGGCTATCGTTACTACGGCCACGCCGTTCGCCCAGTCAAAGAATAAAAGGAACGAAGTGATGTATTCGAAGATTCTATTAATTTGATTTATTCCCGTGGAACTTAATCAAGCCCCACAGAACAAGACCCGCAAAGTGGGTTGAATATAAGAAAAGAACCTAGATTATACAACGTGAACATAACAATAAAAACACAATGAAAAAGGCAATTCAACTATTAATGGTAATCGGTATGCTGATGGCATCCCCAGTGGTGAGTGCACAGACTAAGGCTTTGAGCAAAGCCATAAAGAAGGAGTACAAGGCAAAGAAGAAAGAGCTGGAAAAGGGCGGCTGGGAAGTGTACGGATCGCCTCGCAGCGTAGACGTTACCTTGATGAAATTTTATGAGAAACTCAACGAGAACGAGAACCTGACGGTGATAACAGGTATTGCCGGGGCCTTCAACCAGAAGAGCTTGGGAAGAGACAAGGCTATAGTGAATGCACAGCAGGTGTATGCACGCTCGGCAGCGACAATAATCTCTGGACGTTTCATCAGCGAGACAGGAAGCATGAGCGATGATGTGGAGGCCGAGTTTGAGAAGTTCAACTCGACCTATCAGGGTGCGGTGATGAAGGAAATCAAACATGAACTGAGTGAGTGCTTCTCGGTCATCCGTCAGGTGGAGACAACTGCAAATGGCAAGCCGGTGTATGAGATACAGACCTACTTCATCGTTGACAATGTGGCAGCCAAGAGGGTGCGCCTCAATGCTCTCAGGGAGTGTCTGCGCGAGTCCAAAGAGTTGCAGCAGTATGCCGACAAACTGGAGGCGTACGCTGATGAAGAGGTACCTGTAGAGTGATGAGAGCCATGCAGAGACTGACAACAAGAACTCTCCTGCTGTTGTTGTGTGTGGTGTCGTCAATGATGCTGCATGCCCAGTCGCTCTCCGTAGATGAAATAAAGCAAAGCGATGAATACTACTGGGGTGAAGGGTTTGGCGACACGGAAGATGATGCACGGAGGGATGCGCTGGAGAAGTTGACAGCGTCGATATCGTCCACCGTGGAGGCACGGTTCGAAAACATCGAGAAGGAGGTGTATATCGATGGTGAGCTGAGCTCAGAGGCGGCTTGCCAGAAGATAGTGAAGACCTACTCGCAGGCTACACTGCAGCATATGCACGAAATCTTCATCGATGTCAAACGCAGTAAGTATCATCTGTTTTGCTATGTCGCGAAGAGTGATGTGGAGGCTCAGTATGAGGCCCGTAAGCAGATGGCGCTTGATGAGCTGAAGAGCGCTGTAGAGGCTAAGGAGGGCTATAGAATCGATGATGCTCTGCGCTGCTACTATTATGCCTATTGCCTGTTGCGAACAGTACCCAATCCCGGCACGGTGAAGGATGAGGATGGCCGCGTACCCTACTCATACATAACAGAGCATATGAGGAAGCTGTTCAAGGGTGTAGAATTCTATAATGTAGGAGAAGAACTGACTTCCGAGAATGGGAAGAAGATAAAGAGAGTGAAACTGAAAGTGCTCTATGAGATGAACCCCGTGAAGAGTTTTGAGTTTGCTTACTCTGCAGATGGTGGACAGAGATGGAGTAGCTTGCAGACGGCCAAGGATGGCTCGGGAGAAGCTGTAATTGCAGATGATGTAAATCCCGATGACTTGCTTTTCAGATGTGAATACATATTTGAGGACGAATGGCACTATAATAAGGAGATAAGCCAAGTGATGGGATCGGTGAAGAAGATTGACCTCAACAAGCATGCAAGGTTGAGAATCAAAGCCAAGCCGCTGAAGGAGCATGAAGTAAAGGCTATACCTTCTATATATACCGAAACAACAGCGTCTGCTGATGGTGAGGTGCCGACAGGGAATGAAAACGAAGTATTATGGCTACCTGAGGAAGATGATGCGGCCTATCGCACGACGATGGAGGCGGTGATTGCTGCCATCCGAAGTGGCGTGTATGAGGCTGCCGACACCTGCTTTACCAATGAGGGATGCGAGATGTATCACCAACTGATAAAGTATGGCCAAGCAAGCATCTTCGACCTGATTCCCGAATACCGCTTCATGATGAGGGCATCCGGTGAGGTCGTTTGCCGTAGCATCAGAATGAAGTTCCAGTTCAAGAACAACCACAAATCGTTTATTGAGGATGTCACATTCACCTTCAACCAAGACGGAAAGATTGATTGCCTGGCCTTTGCGCTCGACGAGAGATCTACGGTAGATATAATGAAACATGACACTTGGAGCAAGGAGGCTCGTATGGTACTCGCCGAGTTCCTGGAGAATTACAAGACGGCATACGCTTTGAAGCGATTGGACTACATACGCAGCATCTTCGATGACAATGCTTATATTGTTGTGGGACGTAAGATAGATACGTCAGTGCGAAGCGGCGATGGACGACAGCACATGAGTTTGGAGAACTACGAACGCGTACGAGTGACAAAGGATCAGTATCTACGGAACCTGGAACGCTGCTTTGCTAGCAATGAGTATGTCAACATCCGCTTTGCCGATAACGATATCACACATACGAACAATAAACGGGATGGAGAGACATACGGAATACAGATAAAACAGGAC
>CANBEE010000134.1 GCA_947367415.1 uncultured Bacteroidales bacterium | reverse complement strand
AAGTTCTTCTCTCCTCCATTAGGAGTACCGAATACTTCGGTTATGGAAGGAATGAAGAACTTGTCAACAGACTCTTCTGTACCAGAACCATCAAGAACATGTTTCCTAGTTGGAACAACTGTATTATTGGTCTCGTGTATCGATGACACGTATGATTTGGCCAATAAGGAACTTGTTACTGATGTCAAGATTGAAGGTAATAAGTTGGCTTTGCCTTTGGGCAACCTGCGGGCTATGATGCTTGATTCTCTGCTCAGCGTGGAGGATATTGATATTTTAGAGCAAACGGATGGGGCGTATAGCATCAACATCTCTGACTCAGTGCCTTTTGATGTGGAAATTGCCCCAATTACGTTGTCGATACCTTCGCAGAAGTACTCTTCGGATATTAGCTTTGTAGAGGTGGACATTACGGAGGTGGACATAAAGGGTATGACGCCACAGCCTGCAGTGTTTAATGTACCAAGCGTGTCGCTTGATGACTTGAACGATAATCTCCCGAACTTGTCGTCAAGTGTTACGGCAAGTTTGGTGAACGATGAGTTGAAAACGTTGTTTGAAACTGTAAAGAACATGATAGGAGGGACCTCCTTTACACGTAAATACACGTTTGACTCCAATAGGGATAAGTTTACTGTCAGTGATACGGTCTTGTGTGAGATGACCTATGAGCTTCCTGAGCAGGTTAAGAGTCTGTCGACAATCAAGTTGGCAAATCGTAAGGGTGGAGAGGGCTCTTCGACAGGTTCGCTGATACAGTTCAATGTACGCCATCCCGAGGTCTTGAATGGGGTGGATAAGAGTCTCTCGTTTAGTGTTGACTTCCCTGAGTTGTTCCGTATCTCATTGGATAAGACAGCTAAGGGTATTGACAACTATGTATTGGATAATGATCATAAGCTGACTGTCAAAGGATTGTTGGCTGAGGGAAATCTGACAACCATACAATTTTATATGGATGAGTTGACTGGTCTGGAAGAATACATTGATGAAGAAAGGGGTACTCTCAGTATGGATGAGCTTATCAAGTATTCTGTAGAATATAAGTTGGATGGTGAGATTACGCTTTCAGAGAAGACTGAACTGGAAGAGTTTGAGTTCAGTGTGGATATGAATCTCCCATTGGGATTCCGCGATATTGTAGGTGAAACCAATGATATAGCGGTTGATTTCGAACCAATCCATTTGGATTTTCATGCTCATTTTGATAATCTGAAGTATATTGACCGCATTGATTCTATTTTGTTTGATGCAAAGAATAGTGTGCTTATCTTTGATACCGATATGGCAGGTGGATTTAGTCCTTTCTTCCTGAAGGAGGGGTATGGACTGAAACTTTCGTTCCCCGACGAATTGGTTATTGATGAGGCTTTGTCGGTATATCCTATGAAAGAGGATGAACAGCCAAAGATTAAGTATATAGCTGACGAACATGCGTTCTATATCTATGATTTGGAGGCGCTCGCTCACTCTCATTGGGAGCTGGCACTTGACCGAATTGTTTTGGAAAAGCCTGTCGTTGATGGCGTGTTTGATATCGATGTCGTGGCTGAGATTGCTGCTGTTGCTCCTTCGTCAGAAACGGCCAATAGCTTGGTGCTGGCCGGTACGAAGTTGGAATCTCTCACCGCAACACTAAAATCTCTACAACAAAAGAATGCTAACTTCTCAATGGACGATTCGCATCTCTCAATCAATGATGCTATTGTTCACACCGAGAAAATTATCGCTCCGCTGGATACACATGCAGAGTTTGCTCTGAACGAAAAGGTACCCAGTGAAATCGGTAGGATAGAATCAATAGGCTTTGTTGATAAGGTGCCTGTTAGTCTGGCGATTGATATTGATGGCTTGGAACAACTGGAAACCAATGTCAATCTGGATTTGCATGTAGCCTTGCCTTCGTTCCTGAAGCTGACTAGCAGTAGCTCTGAGGTTCAGGTGCTGGAGGATTCTTTGTTGGTTAAAGCTATATACAATCCTTCAGAGAATAAGCCTCTTGAAATTATTCTGCAGTGTGATGGCCTTGATTTTATGGGCAAGGATTTCAATGGTAAGGGGCTCATACCCAAAGACTCTACCGATGGCAATAGCTATCTTGCATATCAGGATGAGATTGTTGTTGTTGGTGATGCGTATATTGATGGTATGGAATTCCATTCCCAGGTGTTGGAGTCAATGGAGGACATAATGGTGAATGTAGCCATCAATATTGGCGATATTGAGGTCAAAGATTTCAATGGTCTGTATCGTGGCGAGTTTGATAAGATTGAGGAGAATATTGAACTTGATTTAGGCGAGGGATTGGGTTTCTTGAAGGATGAGAAGAACAGCATCACATTGGCAGAGCCTCAGATACTGATTGCATTTGAGAATACTATCGGGATACCTGTGGATATTGATTTGCAACTCTCAGGAAAAGACGAGAATGGCGCTGTTATAGAGTCATCGGTGATTAGTAAGATCTTCCATATAGAGGCTGCAGAATATGATGCATCATCGGGAAGCATTATTCCTCGTCAGACAAAGTTGTTCATTACGAGTGACACAAGTAAGGTGTCCAAGCAGGGTTATCAGAATGTTGAGATACCCAACTTGGCACGTCTGCTTGAACGATTGCCCAGCTCGATTTCTCTTTCAGTTCTACCTGTTGTAGACCAGAATGTGACACACCATGTAGACTTGAGCCAGCCGCTTCGCTTCAAGGGGGACTATTCGGTGATTATACCGCTCAAGTTTGAAGAATTCTATATGTGTTACACTGATACTATCGAGGGCCTTCAGGTTAGCCTTGGCGAGGTGATGGATATATTCAGCAATATCTCTCTTCAGGCTAAGATGAATGTCAAGAATACAGTTCCTATAGGTCTCTCGTTAGGTGTAAAAGCTCTGGATGATAAAAACAATGTTATCAATGATATTGAGATTGATCCTTTGAAACTGTCTTCAGGAAATGGCTCGTCAATCCTTGAAGCTACAGAGGGTGAGAAGGTGCAATTTGCTATCAAGAGCAAGACAGGCGATTTGTCGCGTCTTGACAAACTTGCTTTCACGCTTGATGCCTACACGGACCAGACCGAGGGTGGTGTGGCGCTTAAGGGCGACCAAGGCATACAAATCTCTAATATCGTATTGGAGGTTTCTGGAGACATAGCAACTGAATTGAGTGGAAAATAACAAGTTTTGATTATGATAATGAAACATATAAGATATATAGCCGCTGCATTTTTATTGACAGCAAACGCATTGATGGGTGTGGCACAAACCGCCAAGTCGGCTTACTTCTTGGACGGCACATTCCATAATTATCTTCTCAACCCAGCCATGAATGCAGAACGTGGCTTCTTCACCATCTTGGGCGGCAACTTCTCGTTGGCGACCAATGGTAATGTCGGTATATCCAACTTTATCTATCCCTATGGTGATGACAAACTCACTACATTTATGAGTGGAACAGTAAGCCAAAATGAGTTCCTTGGCAATTTGCCCAAGTCGGTTCGCCTATCTACGGACATTGATATGACCTTGCTTGCAGGTGGCTTTAGAATGCTGGGTGGCTATACAACGATGGGCTTGACATTGAGTAGTAATGTGTCGACAAATATTCCTCGGGGACTTTTTGAATTTGCCAAGAAGGGGCTTCAGCAGAATTCGTACAGCTTTTCTGACCTCAATCTGCGTACAATGAACTACTTGGCTTTTACAGTAGGACACTCGCGTGAGGTTATTGATGGACTTCGTGTGGGTATGAATGCCAAGTTTTTGATGGGATTGGCATATGCCAATGTTCATATCGATAAGTTGAATATTGAATTGAGTGAGAATCGCTGGATGATCCAAAGCCATGCAGCGGCTCAGGCAGCTCTCTTTGCAGAGGCACGCCTCACTACCAATGAGTCGGGTACTGTCGATAATGTTGAGTCACCTATCTTTGAAGCAGCTTCGTTCAAGCCGGCAGCATCGGGCTTTGCTGTCGATTTGGGTGCTGTATATGATATGAATGACTTGGTGGAAGGTCTCAGTGTATCTGCATCTGTTGTAGATATGGGTCTTCTTAACTGGAAGTATATGATGAAAGCTTCAACGCGAGAAACCAAGGTTGAGTTTGATGGTTTTACCGAAATTGACCCTAATGACTTTGAGGGTAGCGTAGAAGATGAGTTGAATCAGTTGGGCAAAGATGCAGAGAAAATGATCGAGTTCTACTCCGACGGTGTGTCAAAGAGTTCTACTGGCCTTGGTGCTACCATGTATCTTGGTGCTGAGTATAGTATGCCTTTCTATAAGCCCCTTTCTGCAGCTCTTCTCTATGGAAAACGTTTTGGCCAGTTTGGTGGATGGAACGACTTTAGAGCCTATGTCAATGTGGCTCCGCTGAAATGGATCGAGGCATCTGCCAACTTAGGTTTCTCTACCTTCGGAACATCGTTTGGCTGGATACTCAATATTCATCCCGTGGGCTTTAATTTCTTCATTGGCAGTGACTATATGATAACACGAGTGACTCCTCAGTTTATCCCCATCAACAATATGAATGGCCATATCACTTTTGGTATCAATTTCCCTATTGGAAAGCGTAATTGATAGCTCTATCACGATAAACAAATAGCTTTTATGGGACATCTTGGAAAAAAGATGTCCCATTTTTGTTTGCTTATCGTGTAATAATATGTAATTTTGCATCATTATGGAGCATTCACATGTGTTACAATTGGCTTGCCCGCCTATGCCGGTCGTCCGCATAGGTTTTGTTGGTTTAGGCAACCGGGGGATGGCTACCTTGCGTAGATATCTCGTAATCGATGGTGTGCAAATCGTGGCTCTTTGTGATATCAATCAGGCACATCTTGCCGAAGCTGCATCACTCTTGCATGTTGATGGGCAATATTCACCTATGTTGTTGGACTCAAGTGACGGGTGGAAACAGATGTGTCATCGTGACGATATAGACCTTATATATATATGTACTGATTGGCTCACTCATGCTTCAATGGCCTGCTATGCTATGGAGCAAGGTAAGCACGTGGCTATCGAGGTGCCTGCTGCCACTACTGTTGACGAGTGCTGGCAGTTGGTAGATACGGCAGAGCGTACCCGCCGTCATTGTTTCATGCTTGAGAACTGCTGCTACGATACTTTCCATCAGGCTACATTGACAATGGTTAATGAGGGACTTCTTGGTACTCTTACACATTTGGAGGGAGCCTATATCCATGACCTTCGCGATAAGTATGATGCTGATGGCCCCAAGGGGTGGATGGCGCGTTTGTGTGGAGAGCATAAGGGTAACCCTTATCCTACACATGGCATAGGCCCCGTCTGTCAGTTACTGAACATTCATCGTGGCGATAGGCTCGACTATCTTGTTTCGCTGACCCCCTCGACGGATGTTCCGCACGATGTGTGTGTCAACAATGCCTTGATACGTACGGTCAACGGGAAGACGATACTGCTGCAATACGATGTCACTACACCACGTCCGTATAGCCGTATGCAGACGGTGTGCGGCACTCGGGGCTTTGTTCAGAAGTATCCCCGTCGTTGCATTATGCTTGATGGACAAGAGCCAGTGAAAGGCGATGCTGTAGAGCCAATTGTAGCAAAGTATACCAACCCTCATATAGCTCGCTTGCAAGAAGATGGCTACAAGCTTGGAGTGCCCAATATCATGAATTATACGATGGATCGTCGCCTGATTGAGTGTCTGCACGAGGGTCTGCCACTTGACATTGATGTGTACGATGCTGCAGAGTGGTCATGCATAGCCGAACTGAGCGAACAGTCGGCATTGGGTGGGGGAGTGCCAGTGAAAATCCCTGATTTTACACGCGGAGCTTTTGTTTAGTCTACGTTTACGTTAATTTTACAGGTCCTTTAACAATATACCATTGCTCTTCACATACATTTCCTGCTTGTTCTTGATGAATGCTTCCCACTGATTGCTAAACTCCTTGGAGTGGTCAATCTTAAAGTCCTCACATCCCTTGCTTTCAATCGTAGATAGCAATCTGCCTACAGAGAGCTGGTTGATGTCTATTGCAGGAACAAAGTGCTCAATATCAGACTTGGCATCGGCGCTGAAGCCATGTATGAGTCCTACCTCCTCCAGTTCGTCAAGCAGTCGATTGGTGAGGCGTATGGGTATCTGTCCGTCATCAGACAATTCATTGGCCGTATAGGGCTTGTCACCCTGGGCAAAACGTTTGCAAATGAGCGACATTACTACTACACACATGAAGTCGTGGTAGCGACGGCTCACATTGTCAACCTCCTCGCCGAAGTTGTATTGCTCGATGTTCTGACTCACGTAACTCATCTCCACACCAAATAGAATGATACTCCACGATATGTCAGCCCATAGCATAAACATCGGGATTATGGCAAACGAACCATAGATTGCGTTGTAGCTCGATACAGACATCTGTATTTGAATGTATACGTACAAAAACGCCTGGAAGATGATACCTGTAATCATGCCCGGAATGAAGGCGTTGAGGAATTTAACCTTCGTATTGGGGATGAATACAAACAATCCCGTCATGATGAGTCCCGACAAGACATACGGAGCCAGCTTGATGCATATATGCACGAATGAGCTGATGAGGAAATATTCGGCCAATCGCTCATATATGGTGGTCATGAAGATACTGATACCGGCATATAGAATGATGATGATGGGGAATGTGACAAACAGTGCCATGTAATCCGTAAGTTTACGGAAATATGAGCGTTGCTTCTTCACATCCCAGATGGCATTCATGTTGCTCTCTATGCTGTCGGCCAGGTTAATGATGGCCCATAGCAACATCGCTATACCCACCCCGATGAACACGCCGCTCTTGGCATATTCCAGATAATTGTCGATGAATGTCATTATCATATCCACCGTACTGTTCTCTACCATGCTCCCTCGTAGAAGACGCTCCATGAGGTTGGAGAAGCCAAATCCCTTGGCTATGGCAAAGAGCAATGCCAGGATGGGGATAATGGAGAATAGTGTAGTGTAGGAGAGGGCAGCAGCTCGTATCCATACACGGTCTTTGATGAAGCACTTGATGGTTTGGATAGTTATCTTCAGCAGGTTATAGCTGGTGTAGCGGCTACGGCTAACGTCATTCTCAGTCACTCGCCATAGTGAGCGGGTGAGGAAATGGATTAGTTGTCTGAACTTCTCAATCATGGCACATGTATAAAAAATAGGAAAACAGTTGGCCTATAAGCCGGGTTCTGTACTACGAGGTAAAAACCTCATAGCGTCTGTCATTTATCTGTGCCTGCTGTTGCCAGCAGACTATAGCGGTCTACCCTCCGGCTCGGGCGAGCAACCCTCAATCACCGGTATACATGACCTTGCAACTCCCGGAACGCACAGCTCAGGATGTCACCACCCCGACTGGTGGGCTCTTACCCCACCTTCTCACCCTTACCTCGCTAACGAGGCG
>CANBEE010000133.1 GCA_947367415.1 uncultured Bacteroidales bacterium | reverse complement strand
GTTTGGAACTGCCCAAATTGGCTTTTCATAGGCTTGACAATAACAATGTCTCCTTACCGGCCTCTGCCAAAGCCAACCGATTTATGAACTTTCGTCATTAGGGAACACCCAAAAGATGTCTGCGCGGCTGATGAGACGACTGCTAATCTCGTGTTCGGAGTATAAACAGTTAGGGCGCACCATCGTGGTGCGCCCTAACTATTAGTGGTAGAGTCGAAACGACTTCTTAGTTCCTGCTTCTGCCCTCGAACTCCTCAATCTTGGCGGTATTCTCCAAGAGGAAGTCGATGTCGTCGAGTGCATTCATCAGGCAGTACTTCTTGTAGCCGTTGATGTCAAATGTCTCGCTATGGCCAGTGGCAAGGTTGGTGACGGTTTGGTTGGGCACGTCGACTTTCACCTCAGCCTGAGGGTTGGCGGCAACGGTATCGAACAACTCTTGCTGGAACTCGCGGCTCACGATGACGGGCAGCACGAAGCAGTTGAGCAGGTTGTTGCGGTGGATGTCGGCAAATGAGCTGCTGATGACTACGCGCACGCCATAGCCTGCGATGGCCCATGCGGCATGCTCGCGGCTGGAGCCTGAGCCCCAGTTCTGTCCGCCGATGATAATCTCGTGTACGCCCTGACGCGGTGCCTCGCAGTATTCGGGGCGGTTCATCACAAAGTCTGCCACGGGATGGCCTTCGGCGTCGTAGCGGAGATCGTGCATGAAGGCATCGCCAAAGAACTGCGGATCGCGGGTGGTGCTGGCCAGGTAACGGGCAGGGATGATGAGGTCGGTATTGCAGTTGTCAATCTGAATAGGAATACAGGTTGACTGTATGATAGAAAATTTTTGTTTTGCCATAATTAATTACATTTTACGAGGATCAGTGACTACACCTGTTATGGCCGATGCGGCTACCACAAGCGGAGAAGCAAGGATGGTGCGGGCACCGGGGCCTTGGCGACCTACGAAGTTACGGTTGCTCGTCGAGATGGAGAGCTTGCCTGCAGGCACTTTGTCAGGGTTCATGGCCAGGCATGAGGAGCATGAAGGAAGGCGCAGCTCGAAGCCAGCCTCCTCCAAGATCTTGTCGATGCCCTCATCGATAATCTGCTGGCGCACGAGCCATGAGCCGGGTACGAGCCAAGCCACTACGTTGTCTGCTTTCTTTTTTCCCTTCACCACGGAAGCAAAGGCGCGGAAGTCCTCGATACGGCCATTGGTGCAAGCACCGAGGAAGCAGTAGTCGACGGGAGTGCCTTCGAGCTTTTGGCCGGGTTCAAACTGCATGTAGTCGAGCATGGCGAGGAATTGGTCTCTGTCGGCCTCGGGCACCTCATTCAGCGTGGGGATGCACTCGTCGATGGCGATACCGGCACCAGGGTTGGTGCCATAGGTGATGCGCGGAGCGATGTCCTCGGCACGATAGGTGACCTCCTTGTCAAACACGGCATCAGGGTCAGAATAGAGCTGTCGCCACTCTTCTACGGCTTTGTCCCAAGCCTCGCCCTTAGGGGCATACTCGCGACCCTTGAGGTACTCGAAGGTGATGTCGTCGGGAGCGATGAGACCTGCGCGGCTACCCATCTCGATACTGAGGTTCGAGAGCGTGAGGCGACCCTCCATGCTCATGTTGCGTACGGTAGAGCCGGCATATTCCACAGCATAGCCCGTAGCACCCGAGGTAGTCATCTGTGCCATGATGTAGAGGGCCACGTCCTTGGCGGTGGTACCCTCGGGCAAGGTGCCCTCGATGTTGATGCGCATGGTCTTGGGCTTGCTCTGCAGGATGGTCTGCGAAGCGAGCACCTGCGCTACCTCACTGGTGCCGATACCCATAGCGATGGCGCCTACGGCTCCATGGGTAGATGTGTGGGAGTCACCACACACAATGGTCATGCCCGGCAATGAAAGTGCCTTCTCGGGACCTACCACGTGGATGATACCGTTGTCCTTGGTGCCCATGGCAAAGTGGCGGATGCCAAACTCGGCGCAGTTCTGCGCCAGTGTCTCCACCTGTTTGCGTCCTATGGGGTCATCGATGCGCTCCTGCTGGTCGCTCGGCGTATTGTGGTCGGGCATTGCCACCACCTGCTCGGGGCGGAACACGCGGATATTCTTGTCTCTCAATGTATCGAATGCCTGCGGTGTGGTCACCTCATGGCAATAGAGGCGGTCGATGTAGAGTTGGGTAGGACCATCCTCCACCTTCTGTACCACATGGGCATCCCAGATTTTATCGAATAATGTTTTCATTTCCTTACTTAAACTTATTTATACAGTCAATATAAGCCTCCACGCTGGCTGCGATAATGTCGGTATTGGCACCAAAGCCATAGTAGAGTTGGTTGTTGTATTCCACCTGCATGTGCACCTTACCTACATCGTCAGAACCTTTGCTGATGGCCTGGATGGTAAACTCCTTCAGGGTCATATTGCGCTTGATAATCTGCTTGAGGGCTGTGATGGCGGCATCGACTGGGCCATTACCGGTTGCTGCTGCCTCGAACGACTCGCCCGCAATCTTCAAGCCCAAGCTGGCAACGGAACGTACGCCCACGCCACTGGTCACCTGTAGGTAGTCGAGCTTGATGTGGTGGTTCTCGCTGCGGTCGGCACCGGCCAGCATCAGCACATCGTCGTCGTTGATTTCCTTCTTTCTATCGGCAAGCTTGAGGAACTCCTCATACACCTTGTCGAGCTTCTCCTGCTCTAGCTCCACGCCCAGCACACTGAGGCGATGCTTCAGGGCAGCACGTCCGCTACGGGCAGTGAGCACGATGGCATTGTCGTCGATACCCACCTCCTTGGGATCCATGATCTCGTAGGTAGAGACGTTCTTCAGCACGCCATCCTGATGGATACCGCTTGAGTGGGCAAAGGCGTTGCGCCCCACGATGGCCTTGTTGGGCTGCACTGGCATATTCATCAGCGAGCTCACCATGCGGCTCGTAGGGTATATCTTCTGTGTGTTGATATTGGTCTCGATGCCTAAGTCGGAGTGCGTCTTGAAGATCATGGCCACCTCCTCCAACGAGGTATTGCCGGCACGCTCACCGATACCGTTGATGGTTACCTCTACCTGGCGTGCACCATTGAGCACACCAGCTACGGTGTTGGCCGTGGCCATGCCGAGGTCGTTGTGGCAGTGGGTAGAGAGGATAGCACGACCGGCAGCAAAGGCATCGACATGCTCGTAGAGGTACTTTATCTTCTCGCCATACTCGTAGGGAGTGCGGAAACCTGTTGTGTCGGGGATGTTACACACCGTAGCACCCGCCTTGCACACCGCCTCGATGACACGGGCGAGGTACTCATTGTCGGTACGTCCTGCATCCTCAGCATAGAACTCTACATCCTCCACGTAGCGCTTGGCATACTTTACCGCCGCTACGGCACGTTCAATAATCTCCTCGGGAGTAGTGTTGAACTTATACTTGATGTGCGATGGGCTGGTGCCGATACCTGTATGTATACGCTTGTGCTTGGCATACTTGAGGGCCTCGGCAGCCACGTCGATATCCTTCTGTACGGCACGGGTGAGTGCACATATCGTGGGCCATGTCACGGCCTTGGAAATCTCGATGACCGAATTGAAGTCGCCCGGGCTCGATACGGGGAATCCCGCTTCGATGACATCCACACCCAGTGCCTCCAGTTGCTTGGCTACCTGAATCTTCTCCACCGTGTTGAGCTGACAACCAGGCACCTGCTCGCCATCGCGCAGCGTAGTGTCGAAGATGTACAATCTGTTATTGTCCATAGTCTTTTTCAAATTGAAAATTGAGAATCGGAAATTGAGAATCGGCTACTCCGAAAAGAATCCATCATCAACAATCCATTGTCAACCTTCCATTAATAAATTAAAAAGACCTTCCTCATCGTGATGAGAAAGGTTTATCCATTGTCCTATATACCTATTTATATATAAACGCATTTCTCATCCTTGCCACTTGGTTGCAGTAGCAGGCTATCCAATAGCTGTAGAGAAATGAGACTATACATTTTTGTACTTGTTTATATTATTCGGCTGCAAAAATATAAACAAATCGCGTACAAACAAAATAAATCGAAAGCAAATCTTAGTTTTTTACGACACAAACGCAGATGTGCCGTACAATGTCTATAAGACCTTTGCCCTATAGGTTTCTTTATTAGCCTAATTCTTGCAGTTCTGACACAATGTCTGCATCAACCGAAGAGTCCACGTGTGCGACTCTGCTTGCGGCGACGGAGGTAGGGAGTGTCGTAGCCCTTGGATGGTGGTAATGTGGGTAATGAGAGTCGGGTGGTGCGTACCAATAGTACTGACTTGGCTTCCACTAACGCTTGCTGAAAAATAATTGTCATCATACCTGTTTCCTTTTGAGTTGTTTCAAATAATCTGGTGCAAAAGTAACACCGGGACGTCACCGATAGATGAAAGATTCATGCAATACTAAGGGGGACAAACCGTTTTTGTCAGTTTGTCCCCCTTGGAATCGATACAATTTTAGGTTTCAGGGCCTATTTCAGCTTCATCCGCCATACGGTGAGCGAGTTGGCGGGCGCCATATAGAGGCTTTCCTTGAACTGAAGGTTACATTCGGTGATGGTGGGTACTACCTTCTCGGGCTCAGCGAAGGTGTTCTCGTCCTTGCCGCTCTCAGAGGTGAGCAAAGTGACGGTGCTCGATACGATGTCGGCTCCCTTAATGTTCATCTGCAAGGGTATCATCACATCGTCAAAGTTGACTACCTTTACTACCAGTTCGCCAGTTTCCTTATCGACCATTGCATTGGCATAGAGCATGTCGGGTGTGGCGATGGTGATGTCGTGCACGAGCTGCCCATCCACAAAGGCACGTATCTGTTCGTCGCGTACCTCGATGCGGATGTCATACCAGCGGTTCTTCTCTATGGTGCCGGCTGCGGTGATGGTGGTACTCTTCGATGCGGCCATGGTGGTCTCTATGCCGTGCTGGGTATTGCCCCATCCACCGAGGTTGAGCCACTTGTAGTTGTCCTCGTCAAAGTAGTCGAAGATAATGAGGAAGCCTTCGTCGCCAGCCTGTTTGCGAGCCTTGAGGGTAAGGTCATAAGAGGTGGCGTCAAACACTTCGGGGCAGATGGCCACACACTCGGTGGTTTGTGTTGACTGGCTGATGATGCCGTCCTTCACCTGCCACTTGCCCTTCTTGATGTTCAGGTCAGGAGCAATCACCAATGATGAGTTGTCAATCGTCAATTTCACATCCTTATACTCCACCTCCGTGTTCCACGAGCCGAAACCTACGCTGAACTTCGAGGACTTGGGACGGCGGGTCTGCTTCACCTCCGAGGCCACCATCGTGGTACCTACATTCTCGGCAAAGAGGCGCTGCACATAGTATGAGGGCGAGCCCCAACTGTGGGCTGCATCGAAGCGTATCATATCGGGCATCCAGGTCTTGTCGTGTATGTTGACAAACACGGGTGCGTAACTACACATGGCCACGACATCGCTATTGTTCTCCATACCCATCATATAAATGGCTTCGCCGAGTGCGGCCTTGAGGTTGCCCTCACCGCAATTCGAAGTCACGGCATATTCGCCCACATAGATTTTCGGGCCCTTGCGGTCGTAGTTGTCGTAGTGGTGATATTTGCCGGCAAACCATGAGGGCGAACGGTAGTAGTGCTCGTCGAGCAGGTCCACGGGGTGCTCATTGCGCCACGAGGGATAGTCGGTACCCCACGACTCCACATTGCCAATGACCTGCATCTCGGGGTAACGGGCCTTGATGGCGTTGTAGAACTGGATATAGCGCTCAGCATAGTGGTCGCTCTGCTCGCGCGGATTGGGCTGGTAGTTCTCGTTGCCAATCTCGATATACTTCATGTTGAAGGGCTCGGGATGTCCGTTGGCAATACGCATACGGCCATACTTAGTGCTCTTGTCACCGTTGGCATACTCGATGGCGTCAAGTGCATTCTGTATGTACTCGTCAATCTGGCCGTAAGGCTCGAATCCGCCGTGCCATATACCCACGTTCACTACGTAGAGCGGTTCGGCACCGAGGTCCTCGGCCAGCTGCAGGTACTCATGATAGCCCATACCGTCGGTGACTGGGTAGTGCCAGTTGGCATTATAGTGCCCAGGGCGCTCCTCGAGCGGGCCCACCGTGCGTTTCCATTCATAAGCGCTCTCCTTTGACATGCCCTCCACGAAGCATCCACCAGGGAAACGAACAAACTTCGGGTGCAGGGCCTCGAGCATCTCGGCAAGGTCCTTGCGACATCCGTTTACGCGGTCCTTATATGTCGGGGGGAAGAGTGACACCATATCCAGATACAGCGTGCCGGGCATGTCGGCCGCCATGACGAAGCGGGCATAGTCGGCATTGGCCTTGGGGGTGAAGGTCACGGTATACTTCTTCCACGTCTTGCCAATCTTGCCCTTGACGGTAGCTTCGGCATACCACACCGCACTGTCCTTGCTCTGCAGGCCTACGCGGAGCGTACCCTTGTAGTTCTTGTTGGCACGGGCCCAGAAGGTCAGCGTATAGGTATCACCCTTCACCGACTCTATGCCCCAGAAACCCGTGTTGGCAATGGCTGCCGGTGCCTCGGCCGTAGCCTCGGTGATACTCCACTTGAGTGCCTTCTGCTGCACCTTGTTGAGCAGGTTCGTGGTGGTGATTTCCATCTTCGATGCAGCTCCCTCACTGTCGGCCATCACCCAAGCAGGAATTGTGTTCGGTGCCGGACGGCGTCCGAAACGCTCACCCTCGCCATTCTCCCCAAAGCGACGATTGCGGATAGGGCGGGCCTCGTCCTCGAACGAGCGGTTCTGGATGAGTTCGGCATAGAGGCCACCCTCACCAGCATGGTTTATTTCCTCATAGAAGAGTCCATACAGAGTAGGGCTGATGGTGACTCCCTCCAGCGAGGCATCCACATTCAACACCGCGGTTTGCGCCTTGCCGCCCAAAGCGATAGCGCAAAGCATCATGCATAGCAATTAGGTTCTTTTCAAAGATTCGTTACTTAGAATTATACGCAAAGATAATGTTTTTTTTCAACCTTTGTATTATCATCCATATAAATCTATTATCTACGTAGGGAGATATTGGATGAACCATAATAATTCTTGAGAATGAAGAACTGACAATCTCTAAAAGATTTACTTAGGTGTGATCTTTATATAACAAAAAGTGAGGAGACCATTAAGTCTCCTCACTCTGTGATTCGCTTGGGGCTCGAACCCAAGACCCCATCCTTAAAAGGGATGTGCTCTACCTGCTGAGCTAGCGAATCGACCTTGTGACGCCGTTAGGCAGGTGCAATGTTTTGTTTTGCGGTGCAAAGGTAGGAAGTTTTTGCGTAATAACCAACTTTTATGCTAATTTTTTACGCTTTCTACCTCTTTTTCTAATTGCTCTATCTGTGTGTCCTTGCTTTCTGTCTCTTGGCTGCGCAAGAATCGACGGTAATATGA
>CANBEE010000132.1 GCA_947367415.1 uncultured Bacteroidales bacterium | reverse complement strand
AGTTTGTCCCTTAGGCTTCATGGCTGTATAATCAAGTGCTTGTTCAAGTTCTTCTGTTATAGGCAAGGTTGTACCTGCTGCTGCCACAATATATGAACTTCCGCATTGTCCTTCAAAGCGGTCGTCGTATATAGCCTCGAAAGTATAACTTCCTGCAGGTAATGTCATGGTTTGGAATACCTTATGGTCGGTAAGCGTAGTAAAGCCATCCCATCCTGTTGTAATGGTAAAGCAGCTAGACTTTCCTTGGTCGAGATGAGCCCCCGTAATGATAGCGCTGTTCACATGGGTATTCTCTAATGTCCAATTCTTGAGTGCGAAGGTACGTGAAGAGAGATTCGGATTGATACATTTACCTGTACTAGAGAATGGCTTGGCATAATTGGTCAAATAGGTAGAAGTGACATCCTTGTTCACACTCTCATCGAAGTTGAGACAGAACACGCCCTTAGACAATCCCCATGCATCGCCGTCAGGACCGAATCCTGCACGTACACCATGGTTTGCATTAGATGTAGCATCCTGCACATCACCTCCACTTTGGTTGAAGTTGTAATAGAGAGCCAATTTGTCGGCTGTTTCAGCCTCGGCAATATTCTCTATAGGTGCATTTATATAGGTGTGTAGCTGACTTTCTGTAAGCGCCTTGCCCCATACACGCAATTCGTCAATACTTCCCTTTACGGGAGCCTCAGAACCTCCAAGACGGAATGCTGAAAGTGTGGGGAGTTTGGTTGTAGCCACAGAACCTGAAGCCTGTTGGCGACCGTCACGATAGAACTTGACTGCCCCCTTGCTATAAGTTACAGCATAGTGGTGCCATTCGCCAGTAACGAGGAAGTCATCAGGTGTAGTCACACTCTTACCGCCAACGAAGAGAAGCATCTGACCATTGGCTGTGCTCTTAATCATCAGGGTCTCCTCTTTGTCACCTATTCCATTACAGAATGTTGCAGGCCATCCACTGTTCATCCACCACTCGATAGTGAAGTCGGTCTGACCAGCCTGTAGAGGAACAATAGTGGCAGTAACGGTAGCGGCATCGCTTGAGAAGAGGAGTCCATTCTTACTGTCAGCATTGACAACGATTATGGCACGCTCGCGGCTGGCCTTGTCGGTACCGGCATTGTTGGCGACGCTGAGTGCTACATTATATACACCAGGCTTATCGATGGCGAGGCTTCTATCCTGATCGTATGCAATGTGGTTGGCATTGTCGCTGCTTATCTTCCACTCCCACTGAGTGGGGGCATATTGCGATTCGTCGGTGAGAGTCACCTCTTCGCCCTTGATGATAACAGCTGGTGTGATGTTGAAGGCTGCTTTGGGAGCGACCTCCTGAACCTCAACCTCCTCAGTATGACTCTTCTGAATTCCGTTGGGTGCTGTCACTGTGAGAGTTACGGTATAGGTTCCCTTGCTTTGGTAACTGGCTGCAGCATTTACCGAAGCGGCACTTTCGATATCAGCTCCAGGCATGCTCCATTCGTAGATGTATCCTTCGAGAGGAGTATTGGCAAGGAAGGTGATGCGCTCACCAGCAGGTACATTGTCAGCAGTCTTGGTAAATGTTGCATCAATCTCAGGCGCTGCCTCTACTGTGATTTCACAGGTGTCAGCAGCCGTGATGCCATTGGCACTTGTTGCTGTCAGTATCACGCTATGTATGCCTGGTGTAGCGAATGTTAGCGTCGGACTTGTCACTGCAAGTTTTTCAATACCGGCTCCCTCAGCTGTCCACTCCAGACGGTTTGTCGCAGCATTGCATGTAGCACTGAAAATGACGGGAATGCCTGCATATATGGTTCCTTGAGGAGCATCGATGTTCACCGTAGGTGCTTCGTTCGATGTACTCAGCTGAGGCATGTTCTCTGCCACAGCAGTATAGGTTCCGCTTAGTGTAGCATGGTGTCCACCCACACAGTCGTACATCATCAAAGTACCATCGCTATTGGTCATGAGGTCACCCTTAAGATAAGCGATGAGTCCGCGAGGAGTAACACTGCCAGTAAACTCAACATCTTTGTATGCCTTCACCTCTGCGGCCGTACGTGCAGTGTTCCATATACGTATTTCATCGTATTGTGCATTCTGAGCGTTGCGCTCTCCATTGGATGAGAATACGAGGTCGCTGAATCCACCCAATCCGCTGTAGCTTGATGATGTGATACTTCCACGGCTCACACCATCGAGATATACGGTCATCTTATTATTGTTGACTACGATAGCCACATGATTCCACTTGCCTATTCTGAGCGAAGTGCTGGTATTCAGGCGGTTCGAGGTATCCCATCCTGCAGTGAACACACCATTGGAATTGGCATGGAACATGAAGTTGCCCCAACCTGGGCCACCGCTTTGGTTCCAGTCAACAAGCGTGGTAGGCTTAATCCAGTACTCAATAGTAGCCTGAGCATACTTTGAAGTGAACACACCTGGGATAGTGAAACCAGCTTGGCTGAAGCTGACCCCCATATTAGGCGCCGATAAGCTCATGGGCACCTTGGCTGTGGTTATGGCAGATTCATTGTCACCGGCATACAGCGCACTCACACCATACTCACCCGACGAAGCGGCTGTCTTCGGAGTATAAGAGAGAGTCGTTGCAGGCAGATGAGCTACGAGCATTCCATTACGGTATACATTGTAAGCCATCACCTCCATAGCTGAGCGCTGCGGTGCTTGCCAACTGAGTGTGTTGCCGTCGAACGAAGCGTTCTGCGGTGCATGGTAGCTGTTGCCATATACTACAACAGAAATGAAAGTCTTGTCGCCAGCATTCTTAATTTCTACACCTTCGCCAGTGAAGAAGGGAGTTTCCAAGCCCTGCAAGTCGTACTGATAATCCATGATAGAGGCATGGTGGATAGTACCCTTGCCCTGAGCCCACGATTTGGTGTCAACGATGAAGAAATACTTGAGCGGACGATTCATGTCGTAGCCCTCGGTGAGGTCAGTGAGGTCGTAGCCAAACTCCATAGGCTCGGTATGCAGCTTGCCATCGGCCCATCGGCCCAGCATCGGTACCTCGGGAGCAGGATTGGTGTCACCATAGCTACCATCGCCAGCATATGTAAAGTGTACGAATGAGATTGTCTTCTCTGGCTCAGTAGCATTGATGTCGGCACTGATACCGGCGCTCAGGGCTATCTCGCTACGGCGGCTATAGTCCATCTCAAGCTTGATGGTGCGCAGTGGACGATAGTCCTTGCGTACCTTATATATCTCGGGCCACCAGAAGTCGCCGTTAAAGGTACGGTTACCGGGGTTACCGTCGTTTCTGAAAGCACTGCCCGCAAAAGCGTAGGGACAGTAGATGAAGCCTCCGTTACACCAGTCGCCCCATGAGTTGACGATAATCCATGCACCCACCTCATCAGCCTCGGGCTCACCATAGACACCGTCCTTATCGAGGTCAAACTCTATACGGTCGTCATAACCCACAATAGTAAGAGCGTGGTCAACTTGGGTTCCCCACTCGTGTACGTAGTACATACCCGTAACACCAATCTTATCATTGGTATCAGTTTGAGGTATGTTTTTCCATACACCGCCAGAGGCTACGCCTACTCCGCATATACCACCGGCAGCAAATGAGTCGTCACCGTTATGGTTCCACAGCCAGTTCTTCACAGCTTCGCGTCCCTCCTCAGTAGCGATGCTTCGTGGAAAGTGCGAAGGCTTGAGCATACGGTTGTGCATGGCCTCGAACCATTTGTCGTAACCCTGCATCCAACCGAAATCGTTGTTCGATGCATCCTGGTTGCCAAAAACTGACGAATAGGTCTGTCCACCATAAGTAGCAGCTGAGGGAACGCCCACATGAGTCACGAAAGCATCCTTGCCCTGGTCAATGATTCCAGTGGGCGAATAGGTATGCAGCCAAACGAAGTGTGAGGGGTAATAGTTCTCTGGCTTCGATCCATCGAGGTCGCGATAGGCAGCCAGCTCGTAGCTGAACATGTAGCTGATGCGCGATGCAGAGCCACACGAACCCTCCATCCTGATTGAACACAGGCGGGAAGTGCCGTGTATCAGCGTTGTTCACATGGTCGGGGCGTCCACTGACCGCACGAATGCGGTTCTTTGCAGCTCCCTTTTGTACAGGAGCCACAAGCGTGGGGTCTGGGTTCATCTTCTCCGAATAGTCGGGAAACTTGGTTCGGTCAACGTCGACCGCTGTCTGGGCAGTCAGTGAACCGCCGAGCAAAAGAGTGGCAAGCAATGTTGCCAGACGTGTCTTTTTCATTGTTTTTTCTTAACGGTTACATTAATTGTTTTTACATGGTTAAAATCAGCAAATATAGCTGCTAACCAAGTATCCCCAAAGGCTACTTGGTCGATTGCAAATATAATAAAGATTTTGATAATGCCGTTAACAAGCTATCTTTTTTTTGCTTTGCTTCTACCCAATTATCCCCCTTAAAAAACTGAACACAACATGATGCATTGTAAAAAGAAATCTTAGCTAGCCATTTGTATGCTTATTACCATAAATAATCAACAGATATCACTTCATCGAACAATAAAACAGGCCAAATAAACTTACGTGATAATACTCGCGTTACAATATCAATTTATACAGAGGTTTACCAACTGGATTTGCGTGTAGAATTGTACAAAAATCCATGACTTTCTGTACTGAACAATCTATATTAAAGCATTGTTAATAGGATGTGAAATATACCTAAACTCTAAACATTATCCAACATCTACAATGGAAAAGAAACGACTGACCTCGGCCAACGGACGTCCTGTGGCCGATAATCAAAACTCACAGACAGCAGGGCAACGCGGTCCTATATTGATGCAGGACCCATGGCTGATAGAGAAGTTGGCACACTTTGACCGCGAGGTGATTCCCGAACGACGCATGCATGCCAAAGGGTCAGGTGCCTATGGTACCTTCACTGTGACGCACGATATCACTAAGTATACACGAGCTGCCATCTTTAGCGAGGTGGGCAAGCAGACGGAGTGTTTTGTACGATTCTCCACGGTGGCAGGAGAGCGCGGAGCCGCTGATGCTGAGCGCGATATACGCGGATTTGCCATGAAGTTCTACACCGAGGAGGGCAACTGGGATCTCGTA
Source organism: uncultured Bacteroidales bacterium (assembly GCA_947367415.1). Classification (GTDB taxonomy): domain Bacteria; phylum Bacteroidota; class Bacteroidia; order Bacteroidales; family Bacteroidaceae; genus UBA1189. Next base: position 2,362 of record CANBEE010000132.1, on the reverse strand, counting down.
GGGAACAACACGCCGGTGTTTTTCTTGCGCGACCCGCTGAAGTTTCCCGACCTCAATCACGCCATCAAACGCGACCCACGCACCAATATGCGCAGCGCATCGAACAATTGGGACTTCTGGACACTGCTTCCCGAAGCATTGCATCAGGTGACCATCACGATGAGTCCGCGCGGTATCCCTCTCACGTACCGCCATATGCACGGATTTGGTAGCCACACCTATAGCTTCTATAATAAGGATAACAAGCGTACCTGGGTAAAGTTCCATCTACGCACACTGCAGGGAATCAAATGCCTTACCGATGAGGAGGCCGAAGCTATTATTGCCAAGGACCGTGAATCGCATCAGCGCGACCTCTACGAAAGCATTGAGCGTGGCGACTTTCCTCGTTGGCTCTTCCAGGTGCAGCTGATGAGCGAGGAGGAGGCTATGAACTATCGCATCAATCCGTTTGACTTGACGAAGGTGTGGCCACACGGCGACTTTCCGTTGCATGATGTAGGCATATTGGAGCTAAACCGCAACCCTGAGAACTACTTTGCCGAGGTGGAGCAGGCAGCCTTTAATCCTATCAATGTCGTGGAGGGCATCGGTTTCTCGCCTGACAAGATGCTGCAGGGCCGACTCTTCTCTTATGGCGATGCACAGCGCTACCGCTTGGGAGTAAACTTGGAACAGATACCAGTGAACCGTCCTCGCTGTCCCTTCCATGCTTACCATCGCGACGGTGCCATGCGTGTGGATGGCAATTACGGTTCTACTAAAGGCTATGAACCCAATAGTTGGGGCGAATGGAAGGATTCTCCCCATACCAAGGAGCCACCGCTCCCACTACACGGTGATGCCTACAATTATAATGAGCGCGAGTATGATGACGACTACTATAGCCAACCTGGCGACCTCTTCCGTCTGATGCCCCCCGAGGAGCAGGAGTTGCTCTTCGCCAATACGGCACGTGCCATGGGTGATGCCGAACTGTTCATCAAGCATCGTCACATACGTAACTGCTATCGTGCCGATTCGCGCTATGGTGAGGGAGTGGCGCGAGCCATGAACATCAACGTGGAGGAGGCGTTGAACGAAGATAAGATGTAGTGTATTGCCCTTTATTGATGACGAAACGTCTCGTAGGTGCCGTCATCGTAGAAAATTTTTATTTCGACGATTTTTCGTTGCAAAGATTTTTGCCCCATTGCTTGCTGTATATCAGTGCGATGGGGCATATTTTGGGGTGTCTGAAGCGGCATTTCCTTGCGATTTTTTGAAGCGCCCGTACTCTCGGGCTGAAATACGGCATTCTCAGAGAACAATTCGCCCTGATAAAAACGGGCGCGAGGCTGGTAGTCTGCTTCGCTGGGCGCAGTACCCAACGAAGATACTGTTCTCTCTGTATATGATGAGGTGGCAGCAGGCGAAGCAGTCGACAAGTGGGGTGGAGTTATCAAGCTGTCACTGTCGGGTGAATCGGCATACCTATCTTCGAGCAGTGAGCCGGCAGGGTAGTCGGCTACGGCGTCCCCTTCGTACGAGCCTATGCCATCGAGTAACCAAAGAATATTGATCTTCGGAAAATGCTGATGAATTTTCATCACCACATCCATACTGGGATTGTTGCGTCCGGCAATGACATGCGACAAGGTGGGACGGTTTATACCTATATAATCGGCAAACTGTCCTTGCGACATACCTTCGCGTTCAATGATTTCTTTAATACGCTCTCTCATAGGTCCTGTTTTGTAGTTAAAAAGGGTGTTTCTATTCGATTACAAAAGTAATTCATAAAATTCACATTTGCAATTTATATTTGTAATCACAAATGATTTAATCGTAAACACAGCGCGATTACAAAAATAACCACCCAATTAACAAAGTAGGCATCAAGTTGGCAAATATAGTTAGAATATACTTTGTATAAGCATAGCTATACCCGTGAGAAAGATACTTCCTCTGCCGTGGTCCGATGACCACGAAAACAGTAAGCGAATGTGGTGTTTGCCGAATCCGGAACTGCCGCAGAAAGGAACACCGTGGGCGAAAACACCCTGTTCCGTGATCATAACAGCCGCCCGGTCACCGTTGTGGAGGGCGCTTCCCCGGAATTTCTCCCAGAGGCTGGCCTGGGTGGATTTTCCGGTACCGGAGGGGGCGGTGAACAGGATCGCTTTGCCCTCCCAGCCGATGTAGGAGGCATGGAGCAGGAAACCGCCCCGATGGATCAGATCCTGCGGCAGGGTCATGACCCACATGACCAGCGATACGGTAATGCCGTAGGGAATATTGCTGCGCAGGACGGTGGCACAGGTTTGGGAACCTTGAACCCGGATGCGAAGATAGGGCGGCGTTCCCCCGTCATAGATCACAT
>CANBEE010000131.1 GCA_947367415.1 uncultured Bacteroidales bacterium | reverse complement strand
AAGTAGAAAAAGAAATGAAGAAGATTTATTCAATCGCAGCTGCAATGCTCATCGCAATGGCTGCAACAGCGCAAACAGACAAGAAATGTGACAACGCATGTGCCAACGACAGCATCGTGGCAGACACCATCATCGTGTATACCCTCAAGACCGGTAAGGTAGGCGAAGGCGTAGTGAAGGGCTACAAGGCCATCGAGAACGGTGTAGTAGGTGGTTACAAGGCTATCGAGAATGGCGTAGTAAGCGGTTACAAGAAGATTGAGGATATGTTCGTACAGGCTTTCTTGAACCAAGAGAAGAAGGTGGTAAAGAAGGGGAAGAAGAACAATAAATAATAAGTAAATAATTAAAGAGTAAAAGAATATGAAAACATTTATCAAAGGATTGGGAATCGCAACTATGATGTGTGCATGTACACTCACCGCAACTGCACAGGATGAGACACAGAAGGAAGGCTTCTTGAAGCGTGCTTTTCGCGACATGAAGGAGAGTGCAAAACTTCAGCGCAAGATTGACAAGGCCAATTTCCAGGCAAAAAAGCTTGAGACCAAGGCTTTCTATCAGGAGCAGAAGCGTCTATCAAAGCCCTCTGTACGCAGTGCTGCCGAGAAGGAGCGCATGCAGAAGGAACTCGAGGCTGCCAACAAGCGTGTAGAAGACGCCAAGGCTAAGGTTGAGGCTGTCAAGAACAAGTAAAAGCCAGCAACTCTACTAACTCCATATCGACCTAAACTGTTAACTGTGAAGAATCTATGAAAACTGAGAAAGCAAAAGATACTGTAGTGAAAGGCTAAAAAGCCATCGAAGAGGGCGTTGTGGCAGGCTATAATGCCATAGAGAATGGGGTGGTAGGCGGCTACAAGGCTATCGAAGAGGGTGTGGTAAATGGCTACAAGAAAGTGGAGAAGAAGTTTGTAGACACGTTCCTCACCACGGAAGAGTCCTCTGACAAAGAGGCAATCAGCAACAAATAAAACGTAAAAGATTTAAGGTACAGAAAAAAGAAATATGAAAAAGTTTATAGCAACATTCGCCCTCGTGGCAACCGTAATGGGCATGCAGGCCCAAAATGAGACCAAAGATTTTGTGAACTACGAGCGTGGCTACCGTGCCGACATAGCACTGAGCACCTCCATCTCTGAGCAGTACAGCATCACCACCAGCCACGGCTACAGCTTCGGCAACGGACTCTATGTAGGTGGTGGCGTAGGCTTCACCGCCGAGACCTTCCTCAACTTCGAGGATGAACCTCACTACCTCGTACCCCTGTTTGCTGATGTCAAGTACACCTTCCTCAACAAGCGCGTATCGCCCTTCGTGTCGGCTCGCGTAGGTGGCATCTTCAACACTGAGTACCAGATGCACCGCATGCTCATCAACCCCATGGTGGGTATCGATGTGCGCCACTTCAGCATCGGCCTCGGCTATGAGCTGCAGCACAACTTCAAGGGACTCATCGAGAACAAGGCTTCTATGCACAATGTACGCCTGAGCGTAGGGTATACATTCTAAAACAAAGTTTTCAAGGAGTACACTCCTAATCAATAAATTCATAAGACCAATGAACCGACCTCTTTATCTCGTTACCGGCGCAGCCGGATTCCTGGGCAGCAACGTATGTGCCCAATTGCTTGAGCGTGGCGACCGCGTGAGAGCCTTTGTGCTCAAAGGCGACAAAGCCGCAAAGTATATCCCTGCCGAAGTGGAGATAGTATATGGCGACCTCTGCGACAAGGTATCACTCGACAAGTTCTTTACTGTAGAAGATGGTGTAGAGACCGTCTGCATCCACGTAGCCAGCATGGTGACCGTGAACCCCAACTACCGCAAGCTGGTGCTCGATGTCAACGTGGGCGGCACGGAGAATATCGTGGACCTCTGCTTAGAGCACAAGGAGTGCCGCAAGCTGGTGTATGTAAGCTCTACCGGTGCCATCCCCGAGCGTCCCAAGAAGGAGAAGATCAAGGAGGTCGACGAGTTTAACCTTGATGAAGTAGTAGGCTGGTACAGCAAGAGCAAGGCGATGGCCACGGCCAATGTCTTGACCGCCGTGCGCAACCGCGGCTTGCAGGCCTGTATCGTATACCCCACAGGTATCTTCGGTCCCAACGACAATGCCATCAGCGAGACCACTGCTACCATTATCAAAATCATCAAGGGCAAGATGCCCGTAGGCATCGACGGCTCGTTCAACCTAGTCGATGTGCGCGACCTGGCCGCAGGCTGTATCGCCGCTGCCGACAAGGGCCGAGTGGGCGAGGGCTACATCCTCGGCAATGAGGTCATCACGCTGAAGCGCCTGAGCAAGCTCCTCAATCAGGAGTTGGGGTGCAAGCCCATCAAGTTCTTCCTCCCCATACGCATGGCCGAGAAGATCGCCAAGAAGATGGAGAAGGATGCCGCCAAGAAGGGCGAGATGCCTATGATGACCACCTTCTCGGTGTACAATCTCAAGCGCAACAACAAGTTTGACTACAGCAAGGCGCAGCGCGAACTGGGTTACACCACACGCCCCATCGAGGAGACCCTGCGCGATGAAGCCCAATGGCTAGTAGCCAATGGCAAGATCAAGATAGGCAAACAGAAGAAGTAAAACTCTTTATTCCAAATATCTCCCCGGTAGTAATATCGGATACAAATTTTCATATGTTAATGTCGGAGTAAAGGTTACTTCCACTATGACCTCGACGTAGAGAACCTTGACGTTTATGCTGCACTCACCTTAGGTAACGACATAGCTTCAGCAAAAGTCTATGGTGATTGGAACGATTTTGACATGGACATGGACGTGGATGCTGAAGGAGGCCTCTCATTAGGTGTTTCTGTAGGTGCCCGCTACTGGTTCTTAGATAATTTGGCTGCAAACATGGAGGTTGGCACAGGTCTATCAATCCTCAAGCTCGGTGTCAGCTACAGGTTCTAATCTGAACACCATCTATAAGAATAACGACTGGACACTGAGGGTAACCCTCTTGGTATCCAGTCGTTTATTTTACTTAATACTATCAGCAATCACCACATTGTACTTCGTCACGGCATAGCCACACCAATAGCCGAGCCCGCCCTCGATGTTGGTAGGCATGGAGATATCGCTTGAGAAGATGGGATTTGAAGATAGGGCAAGCATCTCATTATATGCCTTGTGGATCCAATAAGCTGTCTCGTCTATCTTGGCAAACTTGATCTGCACAGAATCGGTGTCGCGATAATAGGGTCTATACTTGTTGTCCTCACCTGTCATGAGATGTATACCTGGCTGAACTACCTGCTGATTGTGCAACGTGAGACACTCATCATCCACGACGCTCAAGAATGAGGGGTAGTAGCGGGTTTCACGATTGAATATGCGTGTGAGAAACATATAGTAGTCCTTCGTCTCTGGATCATCATCATAATATGCCGTAATCTGATACATACTATCGACCTCCTCGCAAGGAGTGACTATCAAAGCTTCCAACGAATCGGGCATCGGAATGGTAGTATGCGAAGTCACCACACGGTCGCCATACTCTACTGTAAGATAATAGGTCCGACCCGGCACTCCGCTCATTTTTGATGTACTATATATATAAGGTGGGACATAGCGGTCATCATAATCGCCAGTAAGGACTACTGATTGGACTCCATCAGAAACCGTCACCTTACCCCACGGCAAGACTATCGACTCCTCTTCATCGACCTCTTCCTTTGTGGTCACCGTAAAAGTCTTGGTAAGTAGCACTACTGGAGCACTCCCCGACTCTATCCAACCCTCTATGACAATCTCTTCGCGCCCTTCATGAAGGTCTTCTTGACAGGCCACAAAGAAAAGCGCCAGACATACGATATATATCACGTGTTTGAACATATTCTTATCCGATTAGAATTGCACAAGATAGCTTACCGAAGGCACTGCGGTAGAAAACAGACACACTGGCCGCTTATAGACTATATTTCCTCTAAAATTATTATAGTTATATGATATCGGATTCTTTGCAAATGTTGCATTATATACAGCCAGCTTTACTGAATGCGACATCTCCCCCACTCTCGGCAATTGATAGTTCAAGGCCAAATCCAGACGAGTAAGTGCCTGATATCGTGAACTATTGTGCTTCTCATAACTGACTATAGCATTCTCACCCAAGATGTAGGCATGCTTCACCTCGGTATAGGGTGTGCCTGTAGCATAGATATAGGTAGCACTCAGATTCCATCTGTCATCCAGCTTCCAATTCAGCACCACATTAAGGTCGTGCTCGCGATTGTGCACTGATGGATAGGCAACCCTTTCATGATTCTGCACAAAAGAGCGCGGTGCCCTAGCCCACGAGTAACTGACCCATCCGGTCAGATGACCAACGTTCTTCTGGAGCATCAAGTCTACACCATAATTGTAACCATTGCCCACAACAAGGTTTTCGTTCAGATCATATTCCTCGTTAATGAGCCCCAACGCATTACCCTTGTACTCTACCTGATTGCACAATCGAGCGAAATAGGTTTCTACTGAAATGCGATACCGCCTATCCGCCAGCTCCTGTTGGAGTGCCAACGACACTTTCCTTGCATATTGCGGGGCAACACCGTTGTCTGATGAAATCCAGAACTCTGTTGGAAGCCCGTTCGACGAAAAGCCCACCTGATGCAAATACTGCGTGTAGGAACCTGCAGTAAGCTGCCATGTAGTAAGACTCGAAGGATGATAGCGTAGCGTCAGACGAGGGTCGCCCACCATCTGCCAACGGGTATTATAAAACCCTGAGAGACGAAGTCCTCCGACAAGTTGCACTGCATGGTTCAACATGATGTCGGCCTGCATATATACAGCCCCTTCGGTAGCCTCCTGCACTTGCCGCGGCATATTGGTAGTGGCATATGAGCCCGTAATCTGCGGAGCTTGTGGTGCAATGACATGACGCATCACCTCACCTCCGTATGTCAAGAGACAGTAATCGGCCATATACCTTTGTTCAGATTTTGCGCCGAGCGTCTGTATACTGGCAGGAAGACAGATACGACTATCGGTCTGAAGCATATCGAAAACACTGCGATATGCAGTATAGTACACCGCATGATTCAGCATAAGCCTATCACCTTGATGACTCCAACGTAGCGAAGCATTGTGATTACCCCAATGCAACCGGGAGTTTATCATATAGGTGAATATATCGAGGTTGGCATAGTCGCTACCTTCGAAGTACTCTATAGAGACATCGTCCCACTCGGTAGGCTTATATAATACCCCCATATTGATGTCATAGAACCGATATGCTATACGCTGATTCTCCAACAACATATTCATCATTCCATCGTAAATCGCATTCACATCAGAATAACGACCGGCAACAGAAAGACTCAGCTTGGAGCCGAGTGGCATAGATACCATACCCTGTGCGGTCATCATACCCAGGTCTACATCTACGCCCAGTTTATCGGGAATGGTATCAGCTGTCTCCATTCCGACCTCAGCCCCCAGACGGTTGGCTGTTACGAGACGCATGTTCTTATTGAATGTCAAATCCTTGAAGTACGAGCTGTTGAACGTGGAGAAGAAGCCCAGCAAGTGCATGGGGTAGTAGACGGGGGTGCCATTGATGGTGGTGTAGTTGTGGCTATTGTCGCACCCCTGCACAAAGACGCCCCCCGTGTTTTCCGAATTGGCGTGCACCCCAGGGAGTAGCTGGATGTTGCGCAGCGGATCAGACATAGGCATGGCATTCATCGTCTCGATGGACCAATAAGTCTTCCCCAACATATTATACCTCACAAGCGGTTGGCGCACCTCCTCGACCACCAACTCATCTATTGAGCGGGTAGACAAGCTATCGCTCTGTGCATACAGCGATATGGCACAGAGCGATAGCAAGGATAGGAATATGCGCTTCATAGAAGTGTCAGATATTTCCTATTTAAGAATATCAAAGGAGATTAGAAGTATCTCTCAAACATTTTTTCAAAGTCATCAGCCAAATCTTCAACAGCCTCAATCAAGTCACTGAAACTATTCTCAGTGAAATAGTCTTCGAAGCTATAGCGACTATCGTCAGCAGCAAACACGAGTACGGGGCGTACATCAAAATAGCTGTATGACTCGTCCCAATCTGCCTTGTGCTCATATGCCTCAAGCTTCACATTGGCCTGCACGGTCTTGGTATTGTCGTAATGGATGGAAACGCTATAGGCATTGTTCAACTGAGCCACATTTCTCTCATACTTGCTGAAATCATCGTCATCATCAGCCTCCTCAATATCCATATAAGCATCGTGCAAGTCCTTAAACTTATCACACTTACCTACAACCTGCACCTTGCCCATGAGGTCTATATACATAGTGAACTCTTTGATCATGGTAGCATCGACTTCAATATCAGACTCACCATCCTCATTGGCTGCTTCATTCACCTGCTTGATGAACTTATCAATATCGGCATTCAATGCACCTTCAACCTTCAACAGAGTCTTTCCGTCAATCTTGACACCTGCGCTCGCATTAATTCCTGACTTTGTAGCAGTACTAGCGAGTGTCTCCTCGTAACCATTCACACGAAGCTTGGCATCGATGTTCAGATTTGTATAGTCGAGATTAATGGAATAGGAATACTTGTCTTCATACCCAGACCAACCATAGTATCCTCCTTCATAGTACCATTCGTCTTCGTACCATTCGCTATACTCTGTCCATTCAGAATACTCGTTATAGTCCCATTCAAAAGCCAGGTCACTATTTACAGTCATATCAACAACAGCATTACCATTGCATTTTACTGTAAAGGTTATCTGCTTGGGCACATCGATTGTATACTCATCATCATAGATATAGGTTCCACTGGTTGAAGTGCCATCGTTAGGGCCACCTTCATACTCATGTTTTTCAACATTCTTATCATATACGGTCACATGTATACGTGCTGTCTCCTTGCTACCCTTGAGCGTAGCCACCCATGTCTGGTTGTGGTCATCGGTAAACTCCACCTCAAGGCGGTCGGTGATATTCTTGTCATAGGCCCAAACCCCATATTTTGTGTCTGGCTTAAATCCACCATACAAGTCCTTCAATCCAGCCTTGAGGGTAGAGGTGTAGATATGTTCGGCACTATTTGACAACATGGCACCCTTCTGCGCTGCATTCAGACTTATAGCCATCAATTCACGGATAGCCTTCACAGGATTGCTCCTACGTGCAACAGCATGATAGTCCTCATCATAGCCTGTCTCCTTGTAGAGCTTCTCCAGATTATCCAAATAATCCTCATCAATATCATAGTCACCATACTTTTCATCAATAAAGGCCGCAACATCAACAAGGTTCTCATGAGCCTCAGTTTTAATCGCATTCACATACTCGAGACCCACCTCCTGCAGACGAGTCTTCTGTGCTGAAGGAGCGAGTTCCTCCATCGTACCACTCAGTTCGGGTTCAACAGTTCCGATTTCAGGATTCTGGCCGCATCCCACCATACCCAAGGCGAATAGCCCTACCAATAAATAACTC
>CANBEE010000130.1 GCA_947367415.1 uncultured Bacteroidales bacterium | reverse complement strand
TGATATGACTGAATCAGGAGAAGTTAATGATAATGGTGTAATGAACGTTAAGACTCAGGTTTTGAAGGAGGGTATGCCTGTTGGATCATTCTATGGATATAAGTTTGAGGGATTCAAGTCTGACGGAACATGGATGTATAGAACCCCAATCGGCGGTTATGTGTCTTCTGACAATGCAGTAGAGTCATACAAGCAGGTAATCGGAAATGCGCAGCCTTGGTTCACATTCGGTTGGAACAACTCTATCCGTTGGAAGAACCTCGATGCAAGCATCTTCTTCCGTGGTGTAGTAGGAAACGACATCCTCAACCTCACAAGATGGGCTTACGGTCCGCTTGCAAATGTTGACGGCAACATCTTCATGAAGGATGTGAAGGCAAATGAGGTGACATATGCAAACAAGGCCCTCTTCTCTGACTACTATCTTGAGGATGGTTCTTACATGAAGCTTGACAACTTCACTGTAGGTTACACATTCAAGTGCAAGGAGGACAGCTACATCGACAACTGCCGCGTGTACTTTACAGGCCAGAACCTCCTTACCATCACAGCATACAGCGGACAGGATCCAGAGGTTAACACAACAGGTGTTTGGGATGCGGGTATTGACTACCCAAGTTTCTATCCTACTGTTGCGACAGTTCTTTTGGGTGTAAACATAAGTCTGTTCTAAAATACACTGATTGATATGAAGAAGATACTAATCACCGGAACGAGCGGATTTGTAGGAAGCCGCGTGGCCAAGGCGATGGGCGAGCACTATGAGGTGTTGGCTCCCTCGCACAGAGAGTGTGACATCACACGCCCTGAGGTGGCGGACGAGTATATAAAGATTCATAGGCCTCACGCCATCGTGCACCTGGCGGCATTGTCGAACACGGGATACTGCGAGCAGCACCCCGAGGAGAGCATGAGGGTGAACGTGATGGGTGTGGCACACATGGCCGACGCGGCAGCACGCTACGGATGCAAGCTGGTGTGGTTCTCGTCGGACCAGGTGTATAACGGCAACTGCGAGTTGGGAGCACTCTCTGAGGACATCGCCGTATGCCCGGAGAACCACTATGGACGACACAAGCTGATGGCCGAGGAGGAGGCACTGCGTAGATGCCCCGACAGCGTGGCCCTGCGAGCGACATGGATGTACGACATCAGACGAGAGGGGATGCCCACGCACAACAACTTTGTGCTCAACATCGAGGAGGCTATACGACAAAACACGCCCTTGCGATTTGCCACAAGGGAATATCGCGGTATCACGTGGGTGGACGAGGTGGTGAGGAACATACCGCACGCGCTGGAGCTGCCAGGTGGTGTGTATAACTTCGGAGCCGAGAACCACCTGAACACCTATGAGACGGCACTGGCCTACCTCGACATGATGGGGTGCGACGTGCCGCATATCGCCGAACCCGACCATGAGCGCTTTGCTGCTCATGTGCGCAACATCAGCATATCGATGCGCAAGGCTACAGAGGCCTCAGACGGCGCCATACAGTTTGCCGACACCGTGGAGGGGCTGCGTAGGTTTGTGAATGGTGAATGGTGAATGTTGAATGGTGAGAGGCTGAGGCTGCGCTCACTGCAATAGTTCAAACGAGCTTGACTCTCGTTTGTTTGCACGAACCTTCCATGGTCTCTGTTAATCCCTCATTCTCTTGCATGTTTCAATCATTATATGTACTTTTGCATTATACAATGGTAATGAGAGGGGGAGTTGACACAACAACAGATATTAACCTAAGGAAATGCCCCCTATGATCAGACTCAGAAATATCAATAAGACGTATAATAATGGCTCGCCACTGCATGTGCTCAAGGGCATCGACCTCGACATAGCGCAGGGGGAGTTTGTAGCTATCATGGGCGCCTCGGGCTCGGGAAAATCGACCCTGCTCAATATTCTGGGCATACTGGACGACTACGACGAGGGGGAGTACCGACTGGGCGAACAGCTCATCAGAGGACTGAGCGAGACGCATGCCGCAGGATACCGTAATAGGATGATAGGATTCATCTTCCAGTCGTTTAACCTGATTCCCTTCAAGAATGCGCTGGAGAATGTGGCGCTGCCGCTCTTCTACCAAGGGATGAGCCGCAGCAAACGTAATCAGCTGGCACTGGAGTATCTGGACAAGTTTGGCCTGAAGGACTGGGCACACCACTACCCTAACGAACTGTCGGGCGGACAGAAACAGCGCGTGGCTATAGCGCGAGCACTCATCACACAACCACAGATCATACTGGCCGACGAGCCTACAGGAGCACTGGACAGCAAGACCTCGATAGAGGTGATGCAGATACTCAAGAAGCTGCACCGCGAGGGGATGACCATCGTGGTGGTGACACACGAGAGTGGTGTGGCGTATCAGACGGAGAAGATTATACATATCAAGGACGGACTGATAGAGCGCATAGAGGAGAACACGGAAGGGGGCAAGGGACCCTTCGGCATGGATGGTATAATGAAGTAACACACGACGACGATGCTGGACACGCTACTAGAGATCTGGGGAGCCATACGACGCAACAAGATGCGCACCATAGCTACGGGATTTGCCGTGGCCAGTGGCATATTCCTGATGATCATACTGCAGGGGGCCAGCAATGGAATCATACATACGCTGGAGAAGAATAGCGGCGGACTGGCCTTCGACGTGATACAGGTGTGGGGTGGGTATACATCGCTACCGTATGCCGGATGGAAGGAGGGACGACGCATCAGACTGGACGAACGCGACATGATAAGGGCCACGGAGACGATGGACGACCATGTGGTGGGGGCCACGGCAGATGTGTCGCAGGGCGGACTGGTAGCTGCGGTAGGTGGCAACTACATGAGCGTGAGCATGCAGGGGGTGTATCCGGACTATGCAGAGATAGAGGGAATGAACATCACGCAGGGGCGTTTTGTGAACAAGATAGATATGGACGAGAAGCGCAAGGTGGTGGTGATGAGCGAGGATAATGCCAAGAACCTGTTCAAGGACAGGATATCGCCCATAGGACGCATGGTGAAGATAGGCAATGCGCAGTATAAGGTGGTGGGACTGTATGAGTCGAACTCGATGTGGACCGACAATAATATGTATGCGCCTTACACCACGGTGCAGACGATATATCACAAGGGACGCACCATCAACAGCATCACCATGAAGACGAAGGAGCTGGAGACGATGGAGGAGAACGAGGCCTTCGAGCTGCAGCTGCGACAGGCCATGAGCCATATGCACGACTTTGACCCCGAAGACAAGCGGGCGGTGTGGATGAGCAACTCGGGCACACAGAATGAGCAGATAAGTATGGCATCGGCCATGCTGAGCACCTCGTTCTGGGTGCTGGGACTGCTGACACTGATAAGTGGCGTGGTGGGCGTGAGCAACATCATGCTCATAGCGGTGAAGGAGCGTACGCATGAGTTTGGCATACGCAAGGCACTGGGGGCCAAGCCACGCAACATCATCGGTATGGTGATGATGGAGAGTGTGATGATAACAGCGCTGTTTGGCTACATAGGCATGCTGGCGGGCATAGGATTCTGCGAGGTGATGGATGCCACGGTGGGCAATCATATGCTCGACGTGGGCATACTGCAGCAGGAGATATTCATTGACCCCACGGTAGACATAGCTACCTGCGTGAGGGCTACGTGTATCATCATCGTGGCGGGAGCGCTGGCGGGATTCTTCCCTGCACGCAAGGCAGCCAAGGTGAAGCCCATAGAGGCGCTGAGAGGATAAGAAGTAAAAAAAGAACGAACGATTATAACACGGATAGAAGGATGGCATTGCCCAAAATACGCATCGATAGGGACCAGTGGGGCGAGATATATGACTCGCTCACGAGAAACAAGACGCGCACACTGCTGACGGCGTTTGGCGTGTTTTGGGGCATCTTCATGCTGGTGCTGCTCATGGGTGGCGGCAAGGGGCTGGAGTCGATGTTGGCAGAGAACTTTGCGGGATTTGCCACCAACTCGGGATTCATAGGCTCATCGCGCACGAGCGAACCCTACAAGGGATTCCGCAAGGGAAGGTGGTGGAGCATGAACACCGACGATGTGGAACGCATCCGACGCGTGGTGCCGGAGATTGACATCGTGACACCCCTCGTATCGCGATGGGGATGCACGGCCATGAACGACAATAAGCAGATGGGCGTGACGGTGAAGGGCATATACCCGGAATATGATGTGATAGAGAACCCGGAGATAAAGTATGGACGCTCGATAAATAAGGTGGATATCTATGAGAACCGCAAGGTGTGCATACTGGGTAGCCGTATCGTGGAGGAGCTCTACGTGGGCAAGGAGAACCCATGCGGGGAGTTTATACAGGTAGATGGCGTGTTCTACAAGATCGTAGGCATCAGCGGCAAGGGCAGCGAGGGCATGTCGATCAATGGTAACCCGGCGACGAGTGTCATCATCCCCTTCACCACACTGCAGAAGGCCTACAACAGGGGCAAGCGGATAGACCTGCTGTGCTTCACCGCTCGCAAGGGATATAACATTGCCGAGGTGCAGGACAAGGTGGAGCAGATACTGAAGCATGCACACGCCATCAGCCCCACCGACACGCAGGCGGTGATCAAGGTGAACGCCGAGGCCATCTTCGGACTCATCGATAGCCTCTTCATCGGGGTGAGCGTGCTGGTGTGGCTCATCGGGCTGGGCACACTGATATCGGGGGCCATAGGTGTGAGCAACATCATGGTGGTGACGGTGAAGGAGCGCACCACAGAGATAGGCATACGCAGGGCCATAGGGGCCACGCCAACAGATATACTGACGCAGATCATGAGCGAGAGCATCGTGCTCACCCTGGTGGCCGGACTGAGCGGTATCACCATGGCTGTGGTATGTCTGCAAGCGCTGGAGAATGCAGCTCAGCAGACGTCGCCCGACTCGACCTTCCAGATATCGTTTGGCATTGCTGTAGGAGCTACCCTACTGCTGGCTACGCTGGGTGTCATCGCCGGACTGGCACCGACATTCAAGGCCATGGCCATAAAACCTGTGGATGCGATGAGAGAGGAGTGAGGATTTTAACGAAGACGATTAACGATTAATGGTGAACGACTTTAATTGCCTAAACCGACCCTAATTGACCCTAAATAGAAAACTAAAAAAACGAGATATGAAGAAATTGATTAAATGGGCTACAGTAGCCATCATTGCGGCGGTGTTTATAGGTACATTCGTGTTCCTATATCAGAAGTCGCAACCTCAAGTGGCGAGGTACGAAACGAATCAGGCCACTGTCATGGACCTGGAGAAGACAACCATCATCACGGGTAAGATAGAGCCGAGAGATGAGGTGAACATCAAACCGCAGATATCGGGTATCATCACCGAACTATATAAGGAGGCGGGCGAGATAGTGGAGAAGAATGAGGTGATAGCCAAGGTGAAGGTGATACCCGACATGGGCAATCTGAGCTCGGCCGAGACAAGGGTGTATCTCGCTGGACTGACATTCAAGCAGGCTCAAACCGACCACGAGCGCATGAAGCGACTCTACGAGGAGAAGGTGATAAGCACCGAGGAGTTTGAGAAGTCGGAGATGGCCTTCAAGCAGGCCGAAGCGGAGAAGAACAGTGCCGAGGATGCGCTGGGCATCGTGCGCGACGGCATATCGCTGAGCAACGCCAGCATGAGCACTACGCTCATACGCTCGACCATAGACGGACTCATACTGGACATACCGGTCAAGGTGGGCAACTCGGTCATCCTGAGTAACTCATTCAACGACGGTACTACCATAGCCACGGTGGCCGATATGGGGGACCTCATATTCAAAGGTATGATAGATGAGACAGAGGTGGGACGCATACATCAGGGTATGCCGGTAGACATCACCGTGGGTGCCATACCCGACCTGCACCTCACGGCCATACTGGAGTATATATCGCCTAAGGCGATAGAGGAGAACGGTGCCAACCAGTTTGAGGTGAAAGCGGCCATCACACTGCCCTCTGACGTGACCATACGCTCGGGCTATAGTGCCAATGCGGAGATTGTGCTCGACGGAGTGAAGGGAGCTGTGACGATACCGGAGTCGTCGCTCGAGTTCTCAGGCGACAGCGTATTCGTGTATCTGCTCACCGACAGCATCAAGCATACCTATGTGCGCCAACAGGTGACCACAGGCATCAGCGACGGCGTGAACATAGAGGTCAAGAAGGGTGTAAAAGCCAACGACAAGGTGAGAGGGATAGAGGTGAAAGATTAACGTGGAACGAGGAACGTTGAGCGATGACGATGACGATGACGAAGACGAAAACGAAGACGAAAACTGCCATCCGGATGGCTCACTAAACACTAAACTCTAAATACTAAACGCTACAAAAACATGAAACGCAAACATATCACCATAGCACTGATGCTGGTAGCCTATAGCGCCATGGCACAGCAGGAATGGACACTGAGCCAGTGCATAGAGCATGCCATAAGCCATAACATCACCATAAAGCGGCAAGAGACGAACGTCAAGGCGCAGGAGATATCGCTCAGCTCGGCCAAGAGTAGCCGACTACCTGGTGTGAACGCATCGGCCGGACAGAACATCAACTTCGGACGCGGACTCACCATCGACAACACCTACATCAATAGCAATACGCAGAGCACGGGATTCAATATAGGGGCCGATGTGGCGCTCTACACGGGCGGACAGATTGCCAACAACATCAAGGCTCGCAAGCTGGACTTGCTGGCGGCAATGACGGACCTCGAATATGCCAAGGAGCACATCAGCATGCAGGTGGCATCGGCATTCCTGGAGGCGCTATTCCAAAAGGATCTGCTGGAGGTGTCTCAGCAGCAGGTGCAGCTGAGCAGAGAGCAGGAACGACGCATAGAAGCTCTCTTCAAAAATGGCAAATGTGCCGAGACGGAACTGGCCGAGATAAGAGCTACCGTGGCCAATGATGAGCTGTCGCTGACACAACAGCAAAACAGCTACACGCTGGCGATGCTCACCTTGACACAGTTGCTCGAACTGCCTACGCCCGAGGGATTCGACATTGCTAAGCCTGAGGTGGTGGACTGGGAAAACACAATCCTGCCCGACCCCGAACAGGTATTTGCCGAGGCGGCAATGATAAAGCCACAGATTGAGGCCGAAAACATCAGACTGCAGAGCGCAGAGCGCAACATACGCATCGCACAGAGCGGATACTACCCCAAAGTGAACCTGGGCACTGGAGTGGGCACAAACTACTATAGGGCATCGGGGAGAACGGCTCCCTCGTTCGGTGATCAGATGCGCGACAACCTCAACAACAGCATCTCACTCTCGTTGTCTGTACCCATCTTTAACCGATTCGCTACTCGCAATCAGGTGAGCTCGGCCAGACTGCAGTATCACAACCAACAACTGCAACTCGATGAGGCTCAGAAGTCGCTGTACAAGGAGATACAGCAGGCATACTACAATGCACTGGCTGCTCAAAAACAGTGCAGCAGCAGCCGACAGGC
>CANBEE010000129.1 GCA_947367415.1 uncultured Bacteroidales bacterium | reverse complement strand
GTGGATGCCTCGGGGCTTTAGCCGAGGAGATGATAAAGCCTGAGAGCGAGCGCTCGCAGACCTACAAACGACTTTCCACGCACCTACGAGCGCCGCGCCGCGCACCTACGTTAAATTTTTATTTGACTGAAATAAAACCGCTTGCGTAAAGTCTGTTGCAGTCTGTTGCATTAAGTCGGAACATGTCAAGCGGATGTATTATCTTTGCATCGTCATTGGTTGGTAAGGGCAGGCAAGCAAAGTAAAACGCACATAACCTTCGGGAAATCGAAAAAAAACACTAAATTTGTAAACTTAATCATGGAGAGAGCAGAGAATATGGTATCTATCGAACACATATACAGTTGTTTCAACGAGAGCACAGGCATCACCACCGACACTCGTCAGTGCCGCGAAGGGATGATGTTCGTTGCCTTGCGAGGCGAGAACTTCGACGGCAACCGCTATGCCAAGAGCGCATTGGAGCAGGGATGCCGCTATGCCGTGGTGGACAATGCCGCCTATGCCGACCCCGCCGACGAGCGGTACCTCCTCGTGGACGACTCGCTGAAGGCACTGCAGCAGCTGGCTCGCCACCATCGCCGCACCCTGGGCCTCCCCATCGTGGGCATCACCGGCACCAACGGCAAGACCACCACGAAGGAACTCGTCGCCGCCGTGCTGAGCCGTAAGTACCACATCCACTACACGCAGGGCAACCTCAACAACCACATCGGCGTGCCCCTCACCCTGCTGCAACTCACCGCCGAGCACGAGATGGCCGTGGTGGAGATGGGCGCCAGCCACCCGGGCGACATCAAGGAGCTGGTGGAGATTGCCGAGCCCGACTATGGCCTCATCACCAACGTGGGCATGGCCCACCTGCAAGGCTTCGGTTCGTTAGAAGGGGTCATCCGCACCAAAGGCGAGATGTATGACTACCTGCGCACTACACCGCGCCGCACCATATTCCTGAATACCGGCAACCACCACCTGTGTGCCATTGCTGAGAGGCTGGAAGCCGTCACCTACAGCCAGGCGGAAGAGGCGGACATCTGCGGCAAGCTCATCGACTGTGCGCCCTACCTGCGATTCCAATGGAGAAAACGCGATGGCCAGTGGCACGAGGTGAGCACCCAGCTCATAGGCAGCTATAATATAGACAACGCCCTGTGCGCCGTAGCCATGGGCACCCACTTCGGGGTGGCCGAGGAGGAGGTGTCGGCAGCACTCAGCGAATACACCCCCACCAACAACCGCTCGCAACTGACCAAGACCGAGCACAACACCCTCGTCGTGGATGCCTACAACGCCAACCCCACGAGCATGCGTGCGGCCATCGAGAACTTTGCCTTGATGGAGGTGCCCCACAAGATGCTCATCCTGGGCGACATGAAGGAGTTGGGCGAAGCCACCGCGACGGCCCATCAGGAGGTGGTGGACCTGCTCGACGCCCGAGACTTCGCCGAGGTGTGGCTCGTAGGCCCTGCCTTTGCCGCCACACGGCACACCCAACGCACCTTTGCCAATGCCGAGGAGGTGAAGGCCGCACTCGAGGCCGAGCGCCCCGAGGGATGCACCATCCTCATCAAGGGGTCGAACAGCATGAAGCTGGCCTCGCTGGTGGAGCTGCTCTGACATGTTATGAGCAAATGGTAAAAGATGTAACCAAAATGTAACAAACATTTATTAGGATAGTAAAGATTATTTATTATCTTTGCAGCAAATTACCAACAAACGTTATTATGGAATATTTTTATGTAGGGATAATCTGTTTCCTGTTTATCCTCGCAATCATCGACCTTAATGTCGGTGTGAGTAACGATGCCGTGAACTTCCTCAACTCGGCGGTAGGTGCCAAGGCAGCATCGCTCAAAGTAATCTTGATTGTAGCTGCAATCGGTATTTTCATCGGAGCATCAACCAGTAATGGTATGATGGATATTGCTCGGCATGGCATGTTCCAACCCGAGCATTTTTATTTCCGGCAACTGATGTGCGTGTTCCTGGCCGTGACGGTCACTGATGTGGTGTTGCTCGACATTTTCAACTCGCTCGGCATGCCCACGTCGACCACCGTGTCGATGGTGTTTGAGCTCTTGGGAGCGTCGTTTGCCCTCGCTATCATCAAGGTCAGTTCAGGAGAAAATCTGCCTGGCGTAGAGAGTGTCGGCGACTTGCTCAACACGAGCAAGGCACTGGAGGTGATAGCCGGTATCTTCCTGTCCGTGGCGATAGCCTTCTTCTTCGGTATCATCGTGCAGTGGATATCACGCCTTATATTTACCTATAATTATAAGAAGGGACTGACCAAGAAAATCGGTATCTTCGGCGGTGTAGCTGTGACCTCCATCATCTACTTTATGCTCTTCAAGGGCATGAAGGGTGCTTCGTTCATGACCCCCGAAATCAAGGCCTTCCTCAATGAGAACACGCTGATGCTCCTCGGCATCATCTTCGTGGTGAGCACCGTGCTCATGCAGTTCCTCCATGCCATCAAGGTCAATGTGTTCAAGGTAATCATCATGATCGGTACCTTCGCTTTGGCTATG
The DNA here is from genome assembly GCA_947367415.1 of uncultured Bacteroidales bacterium. Lineage (GTDB taxonomy): Bacteria > Bacteroidota > Bacteroidia > Bacteroidales > Bacteroidaceae > UBA1189. The sequence continues at coordinate 4,974 of CANBEE010000129.1, read as the reverse complement.
GCCTTTGCCGGTAACGACTTGGTAAACTTCATCGGTGTCACCATGGCTGCCCTCGATAGTGTGCTCCACTTCTTCAGAGAAGGCTTGCCGGCAGGCTTCACTCCCGACACCTATATGATGGGCTTCCTCAACGAGCCCGCTACCACATCGGTGTGGTTCCTTATCGGTGCCGGTGCCATCATGGTATTTGCCCTCTGCACCTCAAAGAAGGCTCACGAGGTGTTGAAGACCTCTATCAACCTCTCACGTCAGGACGAGGGCGACGAAATGTTCGGCTCTTCAAGCCTTGCCCGTAAGTTTGTTCGCATGGGTATGGGATTCGTCAATGGACTCAACAGCATCACCCCGTCAAATGTAAAGAAATGGGTCAACGGCCGCTTCAACCAAAGTGAAGTGACCATCGACGAGGGTGCTGCCTTCGACCTCGTGCGTGCCTCTGTCAACCTCGTGCTGGCAGGTCTGCTCATCGCACTGGGTACCTCACTGAAGCTCCCCCTCTCTACCACCTACGTGACCTTCATGGTAGGTATGGGTTCTTCGCTTGCCGACCGTGCTTGGGGACGTGAGACCGCCGTATTCCGCATCACAGGCGTTATCTCCGTGATTGGCGGATGGTTCCTCACCGCAGGTGCTGCCTTCATCCTGGCAGGCTTGGTGGCTACCGTCAACTATCTCGCAGGGCCTGTAGGCATGTTTATCATGGTAGCTCTCGCTATCTTCCTGCTCATCCGTAGCCACTTGTCATACAAGAACAAGAAGAGCGAGGAGGTGCGCGATGAAAAGATGGATATCATCCTTACCTCAGAAGACCCCGGACGAGTATGGAACAACCTCAAGGCTCATACCGCAGAGACCCTCTGCCACACACTCGAGTATGCTGCCGATACCTATGAGGGTGTCATCAGCGCCTTCGCTAATGAAGATGTGCGCAAGCTGCGCTCTGCCCTCGGCAAGATTGTAGAGGAGAAGGCATGGCTCAAACAGATGCGCCGTAAGGAGACCCTCGGCTTCCGCCGCATCGACAAGGGATTGGCTTTCGAGAAGAATACCTGGTATTACCTCAGCAGTAACAATGCCCAGCAGATTCTCAATACGCTGACCCGTATCACCAACCCCATGAAGGAGCATACCGACAACAACTTCCGTCCACTCTCACCGCAGTACTACGATGAGTTCGCACCCTATCAGAAGCGCCTCATTGAGGTATTCCGTGGCATCAGCCGCGTCATCAGCACTGGCGACTACACCGATGCCGAGAAGCTCTCTGCCGAAGGTAAGTGGCTGAAGAAGGAGATTTCGAACCTTCGCCGCGTGCAGACACACCGTCTGCAGGAGGACGCCGAAAATATCAAGGTAGCGTTCGTATACCTCAACCTCATCCAGGAGTCACACGAGCTCCTCTCCGAGGTGCGTAACGTGCTCCGTGGTTGCGAGAAGTACTTCAACGAATAATCGTAGACGACATTGATAATGAGTGGGGGTGTATTGAATTCGTGATACACCCCCATATCTTTCGTTTTTCTTGTCATGCTGAACGAATGTGAAGCATCTCGTGATGGACACTTCCATCGAATCGGCGAGATCCTTCGCTGCGCTCAGGATGACAAATTCGTGGTTATGCACACTTCGCTTCTCTTGTGGAGTAGGAAGAGGCAATTTTAGCATCTTCTCTGCTCATTTTCCTTGAACGTTTCTTGCTTTTCTCGCGTTAAATGATTAATATTGCAGAGAGATTTATTCACTTAATGATGGAGGAGCATAGTATGACAACGAACAACAATGGTACTGCTTGGGTAGAGGTATTCTCAGGCGCTGCATTTGAAGCGGAAGTGGTGAAGGGCTTGCTCGAAGCCAATGGCATTTCCTGCATTCTTGAAGACCATACCATGTCGGCCTTGACCTCGGCCTACTCGGGTCTTGGCGGTGATGTACGTATTCTCGTGGCTCCCGGAGATGAAGAGGCCGCTCGGGAGCTAATCTCACACAAGGAATAGAACCTTTCTGTAGGGAAATTGGGCATTGCCGTCGGTAGGGATGTTCCCTGCTAGGATGATGGCAGTTGCTTGCTGGGCTTTGCATTTTGCTCGGTTTGTGATACTTTATTGCACCAACGAAGCAAGTAAATCCGCTTTGTCTTCGCCAAGTCAATTTTTTGCCGTATCTTTGCCACACTTAAAACTACATAACGTTGAAAGAAATGAACGTATTGGAACTTAGTGAACAAGAGATTATCAGACGCAATAGTCTGAACGAATTGCGTGCTATGGGCATCGAGCCCTATCCTGCCGCAGAGTATGTGACCAACGCTTTTTCTACCGATATAAAAGAGGAGTTCAAGGACGAGGACGAGCCTCGCAAGGTGTCTATCGCAGGCCGTCTGATGAGCCGCCGCGTGATGGGCAAGGCATCGTTCGTGGAACTGCAGGACTCTAAGGGCCGCATCCAGGTGTATATCACCCGCGATGACATCTGCCCCGAGGAGAACAAGGATATGTACAACGTCGTGTTCAAGCGCCTGCTCGATATAGGCGACTTCATCGGCATCGAGGGTGTGGTATTCCGCACTCAGATGGGCGAGATCAGCGTACATGCCCACAAGCTCACCGTATTGTCCAAGAGCATCCGCCCGCTTCCTATCGTGAAGTACAAGGATGGTGTGGCTTACGACAAGTTCGATGACCCCGAGCTCCGTTACCGCCAGCGCTACGTCGACCTCGTGGTGAACGATGGCGTGAAGGATATCTTCATCAAGCGTAACAAGGTGTACACCTCTATGCGCGAGTTCTTCAACTCACGCGGGTATATGGAGGTGGAGACTCCCGTATTGCAGTCAATCCCCGGTGGAGCGGCGGCACGCCCCTTCATCACTCACCATAACGCATTGGACATCCCCTTGTACCTGCGTATCGCCAATGAGCTCTACCTGAAGCGCCTCATCGTGGGTGGCTTTGAGGGCGTATATGAGTTCTCCAAGAACTTCCGCAACGAGGGTATGGACCGCACCCACAACCCCGAGTTCACCTGTATGGAGATCTACGTCTCTTACAAGGACTATAACTGGATGATGGCATTCACCGAGCAGATGCTCGAGAAGATCTGTCTCGACGTGAACGGCACTACCGAGGTGCAGGTGGGCGACAATGTCATCAGCTTCAAGGCTCCCTTCGCACGCCGCACCATGACAGAGGCCATCAAGGAGTTCACTGGAGTGGACATCACCGGTATGGATGAGGCTCAGTTGCGTGCCGTATGCAAGGAGCTGGGTGTAGAGACCGACGAAACTATGGGTAAGGGTAAGCTCATCGACGAGATCTTCGGCGAGAAGTGCGAGGGCAACTACATACAGCCTACCTTCATCACCGACTATCCCATCGAGATGTCGCCCCTCTGCAAGCGTCACCGCGAGAACCCCGAGCTCACCGAGCGTTTCGAACTCATGGTCAACGGTAAGGAGCTGTGCAACGCCTATAGCGAGCTCAACGACCCCATCGACCAGCTGGAGCGCTTCCAGGAGCAGCTTCGCTTGAGCGAAAAGGGCGACGATGAGGCCATGTTTATCGACAACGACTTCGTGCGTGCCCTCGAGTACGGTATGCCTCCCACCTCAGGTATGGGTATCGGTATGGACCGCCTCGTGATGCTCATGACAGGTCAGCAAACCATTCAGGAGGTGCTCTTCTTCCCGCAGATGCGTCCCGAGAAGAAGGCTCCGAAGGATCCTGCCGCCAAGTATGTGGAGATAGGTGTACCCGAAGAGTGGGTGCCCCTGATTCAGAAGGCAGGCTATAAGCTTGTGGCCGACATGCAGGGTGTCAACCCCCAGAAGGTACATATGGATATCTGTGGCGTGAACAAGAAGTATAAGCTGGAACTTAAGAATCCCACCGTGGATGAGGTTGCGGCATGGATTGAAAAAATTGGATAATGAGTTTCCCCCAAGGTAAAGTAGCAATTATGGGTGGTGGCAGTTGGGCAACTGCCATTGCCAAGATGATTCTCAACAATGAGGACTCCATCAACTGGTATATGCGCCGTGACGACCGCATTGAAGACTTCAAGCGCACTGGCCGCAATCCCGGATACCTCTCGTCGGTACAGTTCGACGTGAAGCGCATCAACTTCTCCTCCGACATTAACCAGGTCATCAAGGAGAGCGATGTGCTGGTGTTCGTCACTCCGTCGCCCTACCTCAAATCGCACCTCAAAAAGGTGAAGACCAAGCTGCACGACAAGTTCGTGGTGACTGCCATCAAGGGTATCGTGCCCGAGGAGAATATGCTTGTGTCGGACTATTTCCACAAGGAGTTCCACGTGCCGTACGAGAGCATAGCTGTTATTGCAGGGCCGTGCCACGCCGAGGAAATCGCGCTTGAGCGTCTGTCATACCTCACCGTCGGATGTTGCGACCGCAACAATGCGCTCAGCTTTGCGAGAAAGCTCAATAGCTCCTACGTGAAGACCACCGTAAGCGACGACGTCACCGGCATCGAGTACAGTTCCGTGCTTAAGAATGTGTATGCCATCGCGGCAGGTATCTGTAGCGGCTTGAAGTATGGCGACAACTTCCAGGCTGTGCTCATGAGCAACGCCCTGGTGGAGATGTCGCGCTTCATCGACTTCGTGCATCCGCTCAAGCGTGTGGTGAGCGAGTCGGTATATATGGGCGACCTTCTGGTGACGGGCTATTCGAACTTTAGCCGCAACCGCGTGTTTGGCTCCATGATTGGCAAGGGCTACTCCGTGAAGAGCGCTCAGCTCGAGATGGAGATGGTGGCCGAGGGCTACTACGGCACCAAGTGTATCAAGGAAATCAACCGTAAGTACCACGTCAACATGCCCATCCTTGATGCCGTGTACAACATCCTCTACGAGCGCATCTCGCCCGTGATTGAGATCAAGTTGCTCACGGATTCTATCAGATAATAATATAATAATATAATTAAGATGTAAAATATTGCATTGAACATTGAGAAG
>CANBEE010000128.1 GCA_947367415.1 uncultured Bacteroidales bacterium | reverse complement strand
TTATAGGATTATGAACAACCTCTTCTACTCAATCCTTATTGATACTGCTCCTGCAAATGCGGCAGGTTATCCTAAGTTCATCAGCAAGAACTCAGCTGCCCTTAAGCCGAATGTTATAGCAAATAACTATTTCTATAATATTGAGGAGAGGGAGGAAAGGTCTGCTTACTCTTGGTGGACTGTCAATTGTACACGCGAGGAAGGTCTTGCCGGAGGTGGCGCCGTACTTCCTGCGGATCCATGCAAGGATGCTGCCAACGGTGACTATACTCTTGTAAATGCGGTTGCAATGAACTCTAATATAGGTGATCCACGTTGGAACCCTATGAGAGGCAAGAACCCTACTTCAGAAATTACTGTTGAGACTGTAACAGACCTTCTTACTGCAATTTCAGCAGGAAAGGGTGCTATCACTCTCAAGGCTGGAACATATGACCTTACAACTGTTGCTGATGTGGCAGAGGTAAGCAATGGCGTACTCGCTGTTACAGGTTCACTCAACCTCGTAGGTGAGGAAGGTGCGGTACTCGTCGGTGGCTTCAAGATCTCTGGCGATGCAGTGAAGACATTCACTCTCAGAGGCCTCGAACTTACAGGTGCCGGTGCTGTCCAGAACATGATTGAAATCGGTTCAAAGGATGTAGCCATGACTTCTGTTGTACTCAGGGACAATGTGATTTCTGATTACAATAATCGTCTGGTCTACATGAGCCAGGAAGGCGCTGTGATATCTTCTTACGACATGACAGGCAACTATGTTCACGATATGGGAACATCCGGTGACTTCATCGATATCCGTAAGGGTACACAAATCAAGGATGGCGACGAGGTGATTGGCAACCAGACAAAGGTCAAGGTGGTCAAGAACAAGGTGGCACCTCCATTCCGCAAGGCTGAGTTTGATATCATGTTCGGTGAGGGTATCTCCAAAACAGGCGAGATTGTGGACCTTGGCGTAGACTTTGGCATTGTCAAAAAGTCAGGTTCATGGTTCAGCTATGGCGAAACCAAGCTGGCTCAGGGACGCGATGCTACCAAGCAGCTGCTTGCCGACAATCCCGAACTGGCTGAGGAGCTCGAAGCTAAGATTTTCGAAGCCATGAAGAACAAAGAGTAAAGAATACCGATTATTCCCGATAAAGCTAATTACTAACTTTAATAATATTGTAGTATGAGACTTATCATTGAACAAAACTACCAGCAGCTTTCCGCATGGGCAGCATCGTACATCGTGAAGCGAATCAATGAGTTTGGCCCCACAGCCGAGAAACCCTTTGTGCTGGGTCTGCCTACAGGCGGCACACCTATGGGAACCTACAAAGAGCTTATCCGCCTTCATAACGAGGGTAAGGTGAGTTTCCAGAATGTGGTGACCTTCAATATGGATGAGTATTGTGGCCTTCCTCAGGAGCATCCCGAGAGCTACCACTCGTTCATGTGGAATAACTTCTTCAGCCATGTCGACGTGAAGAAGGAGAATGTGAATATCCTCAATGGTAATGCTGAAGACCTCAACGCAGAGTGTGCCCGCTATGAAGAGAAGATCAAGTCATACGGCGGCATCCACCTCTTCATGGGTGGTATCGGTCCCGACGGACATATCGCTTTCAATGAGCCGGGTTCGAGCCTTACCTCACGTACTCGTCAGAAGACGCTGACTACCGATACGATTATTGCCAACAGCCGCTTCTTCGACAACGACGTCAACAAGGTGCCTAAGACTGCCGTTACCGTTGGTGTAGGTACAGTGATGGATGCACAGGAGGTGCTCATCCTTGTTAACGGACACAACAAGGCTCAGGCTCTCTATCATGCTGTAGAGGGTAGCATCACCCAGATGTGGACTATCAGCGTGCTCCAGCTGCATCCTCATGGCATCATTGTATGCGACGACGCTGCAACTGTAGAGCTCAAGGTGGGTACTGTAAACTATTTCAAGGATATCGAGAAGGACAATCTTGACCCTGCCTCTAACTTGAAGTAATATAGGCGGTAATACGGTTCCTAGGTAGGAACTTGTCATGAACGAAGGCTGCGCTCATTAGGGCGTGGCCTTCTGCTTTATTATTTGGGCAGAGTTAGAGCCTTCTGTGGTGAGGCTGAAAAGAAAAACGGCCACGCCTAAAGACGCAGCCGCTTGGAGCTTGAGAAATTATCTGATTAGTTGGCCGCTGCAACAGAGAGTGCCATGGTGTTGACATACTTGCTGCCGCTGAAGCCGATGGCGTAGCCAGTGACTACGATCTTCTGACCATCAAGGCTGGGGTCAACAAGGCCTTCGGCAGGGTAGGCGATGCTACCTACAGCTGTCTCGGCGCCATCAACAGTCACATTGTAGTAGTAACCGCTGATGCTGAGTGTGCCGGTGTACTGTATGTATTGTACTGAGGGACCCTCGAGATACTTGTCCATGTCGGCACCACCCCATACGGTAACCTCGGGATGTGTAACCTCTGATGTGCCCACCTTCTCTACAACAGAGCTGTTGGGGAACTGGAGCAGACCGCCGTATGTGGTGACATCACCGCTCACGGTCACTACATCGCCAGCCACGTAGCCCTTGTCTTCGCCAAGATAGGTGAGGATATAGCCAGTACCGTCATTGAGGAGGAAGCCGCGTGCATAAGTGGCCACGATGGTTGCCTTCACCTTGGCAGCACCGTTACCGGCAGCGAGTACTTCGGCAATGGTCTTGGTGTCGGCAGGTGTGTCGGGGGTATCCTCTCCGCCTTCGTTACCTCCCTCTACAAGAGCTCCGTCGGTAGTGGTGAGTGAGTAGTCGTCAACAAGGATGGGAGCACCGGGGTTCTTGGCGCACATAACAACGAGGTTGATGGTGGTTTGCTCGCTCAGTGTGAACTCATATTTAACCTCTGTCCATGTGTCTGTGGTGAGATCATTTACATAGTCGCCATATACGTACTGGCCAACCTTTCCGTCTTCGCCTACAGGGGTGTATCCGGGACGTGCAGAGCCACCGTCAGCTGTAGCCGCCTTGGTGTAGAACTGTACGTGGTAGGTACCGGCTGTGAGGGTGATTTCCTGATAGCCGAGGCGTTTGTTGGCTGATGTAGAACCGCCTACCTGTACGGCATAGCTACCTGTGTGTGCATCAGATGACTGTGAAAGTGATGCATTGCCTGCAGTAGTGGTGGTTTGCCAGTTGGTAGGTGTGCTTCCGTTCCATACCTCGAAGTCACCGTTGCCTACAAGATTGCTGCCTGAGGGATTTACGGGCTCTTCATTGCCGCCTTGGTTGTCGTCCTCTGGCTCCTTCTCAGTAGCCTTTCCTTCAGCGATGGCGAAGTTGCGTACTTCCCAAGTAGAGCCGCTCTTGTCATTGGTGTTGTAGTAGAAGGCGATGCGGATGAGCTTGCCCATGTACTCTGCAGGGATGTTGATGTCGGCCTTCTCGAAGTTTACCCAGTCGGTGCCTTCAGTATGCTTGCTGCTGAGTACAGCCCATGTAGCGGTGGCTGCATCGTCGGTATAGTCAGCGCTGATGAGCATCTGCTGGTTTTCATCACCCTTGTTGTAGCGGAGGATGTACTCGAAAGCTACGTGTGCCTCAGCAACGCCTTCGAGTGAGATCTCGGGAGAAACGAGGTAGTAGGTACCTGCTGTGGTAACCTTGCTGGCATTGTCGTAGCCAGTAGCTTTGGCTGTGTTGTAATCGTTAATCCATGCACCCTCTCCGCTGGTTGTCTGGCTGGTCCAGTCGCCGAGTGAGGAGCTGAAGCTCTCCTCGTAGGGAAGGGTTTTCACTGTAGCTTCTACCTTGGTTGAATCATTGTCATCACCTCCCGGCTGATAAGGGAGCTCGGGAACCTCTTCACAAGCGGCAAAAGCAAATGCTGCAACAGCCGCCATACTTAGATGTTTGAAATACTTTTTCATTGTCTCTTCGTTTTTTATTAATGAATATATGGTTTCTTGGTGGAGTTATTTCGCGGTAGGCTCTATGTCGTCGAGCACACGGAGCAGGCATTGCCATGTGTTGTTGTAGCGGGTGAGCACACCAGTGATGTTGACGGGTTTGCTTGGAATGGTGTCGAGGGCGAAGTTGGCATAAGAGCTCATGCGGAACACCACTTCTTGGCTGCCAATCTTGACGCTGCGGTTCTCGGTAACGTCATCGGTGGGTGCAAATGGTTTTCCTCCGTCCTGGAACTTTACCCCTGTCATGTGCACGTAGAGGGGCACACCGTAATCCTTGTTCTTGCTATCCTTGAGCCACTCTTCGCTGAGCTCGAATACGGGAATGGCTGCAGCATCGGGTGTGCCCACGAGCTTGATGTGCTTCTTGAACACGTTCTCATTCATTCGGCCTATGGAGCCGTTGTAGAGGGCGCCTATCTGGGGCAGCTTGCGGTAGCCACCGAAGTGGAGACCCTGACAGTCGATGATGACCTCCTGACCTACGGGAAGGTAGGCATAGGTGCCGGTGGCATTGATACCGATGATGATGCCGCCTGTCTCGTCCTGTATGGCAAATTGCTTGTATACGTTGCCGCTCTCGTCGTTGGTGATGACGCGGCCACGGATGCGGATGCTATCCTTGATTTCAACAACTCCATCTTGGGAACTGAGGTAGTACTTGCTGTATTTCTCTTTCAGTTGGCGGATGGTGGTATTGGCCTCGCCAATGCTGTTGTTGCCATAGGGATAGTTGCCCGGCTCGAAACTGAGGTCGTCAAACTCGTTCATGCACGATGTGGCAAGCAAGGCCACAAGACAACCGAGTAGGAGTGAAGTATGTTTTTTCATAATTTTGAATTCTGAATTATAAATATTGCTCTTGCTATGTTGCGGAATTGTCAATTAAAACTTGTATGCTACGTTGAAGAAGGCGTTGAAGGCATTGGCATAGTAGAGCTTCGGATTCTTGGAGAACACGTAGGTGCGTGCATCGCCCTGTTCGCCGTTGTCGTAGTCGTAGTCGCCACGGTTTTGCTCATAGCCGCCGGTGCGCATGTTGGTGTTGTTGAGCAGGTTGTTGACGGTGAGGTTGAGGCTGAGGCTGCGGCCGTTCTTCAGACGGATGTAGCGACCTACGTTGAGGTCCACGAGGAAGCCGCCCTTCACACGGGTCTGCTCGGCGGTCTGTGTCTTGTAGATGCTGCCGTCTTCGTTGTAGAGGATGCCGCCATTGGTGGCCAATGTAGCTTCGTCGACTCCGAAACTGGGGTTGCCATTGGCATCTACGGTTCCATTGGATATGTAAGGTGTAAGAATATTACTCAAGCGACGGAACTCAGAGAAGTCCACATATACGCGGTCGTAGTAGTTGACGTTGGCACCAAGGAACCAACCGTTCACGTTGTAGTCAATGCCGAGGCTAAGTGCTGTGAGCGGAGTGCTGCTCACGCGGCATCCGTCGGCAATCACGAGCAGGGCATCCTGCTTCTTGGTGGCGGGGTTGGTGTAGGTCATGCTCACCTCGTCCTGGCTCTCGTAGGTGATGGTGGCATAGGGGTTGTTGGTGTAGAGGGCGTCGCCCATCGAACCGATGAAGGTGAATGATAGCGCCGAGGTGACGTTCCAGATGGCCGCAGCCTCGATGCCGTAGTGCTCCTTCTCTACGCCGCGCATCGTGAGGTAGGTGAAGCGGGCCTCGCTGTCGTTGTAGAAGGCGGTCTGCTCTACCTGATCGGTGAAGCGGGTGTAGTAGCCGCTCAGGCGGGCGGTGAAGCGGGCCGTGGTGAGCGAGTAGGAGAGCTCGTTGTTGAAGATGCCCTCGGTAGTAAGTCCATATACAAAATCGTTCTTGATGCGGTTGGCTACAAAAGAGTTGTAGGCGAGGGGAGCCTCGCGCTGATAGCTGCTGTTGAGGGTGAGCACATTGCTCGGGTTAATGCGCCACGATAGGGTAGCTTTGCCTCCTCCGCCAAAGAATTTGGCTACACCGCTCGAACCATAGGAGCGGTCGGCTGAACGCCCATTCTGCATGAGGCCTTCGCGCTCGATGGTGCTAACATTAGCTTGTCCGGATACAACAGCACGCAAGGGACCGTATGTGTAGAGGTACTGGCCCCACGCACGTGCCTTGTTTACATATATGTTATAGTTATAGCCGAATACGTCGCCCTCGGAAATCTGGCGGTTGGGGTTGCGCAGGTCGTTCTGAATGATGGGGTTGGTGAGGCCGTTGTCACGGGCGGCAAACTTGTCGATGTCGGTGTATGAATTGGCGCCGAGCAGGTCGCTCATGGTCTTATAGTGCATGCCCTTGGTCGTGCTTGCGTTTACACCGAGGTTGTAGCGGTTGTAGTTGTTGATGGTGTGCGACCATGTGCTGCTGAGGTTGAGTGCTGCTTGGTCGTTGTGGCGCTCCTCCACGTAGTAGAGCGCATCGAGCCCTTGCGAATTGCCCTGCTGGTTGGCAAAGTACATCATATCCCAGTCTATTTGGCGATTGGCCTTGGCTGAGGTGAAATAATCGTAGATATCCATGTAGTTGGCAATCTCATCCTCGGTGGGAGTGTGGTTCAAATCCCATACGTTGTATACCGAGCTGGGTAACTTCTTGTAGTAGTCGGGGCGAGGGTCGGCGGCATTGCCGTTCCAACCGAGCGCTGTAGTGCCGTATTGGCTATATTTCATGGCGGCTGTTGTTGTCAACTTGCGGTATTCGTCAATGTCGAAGTCCCATGTCAGTATACCAGTAGGCTCAAAGGTGTTCACCACGCGGGCATTGCGCTTCACACCGTTCTGGTAGCCCCAGTAGGGATTGTAGTAGTGCGAACCAGCCAAGGCGTAGGTTTCCTCGGTGGCAGCACCTTGCTGGGCGCGTTCGGTGGGTACGGCGAAGAAGCTCATGGAGAGGCTGTGTTGGTCGTTGAACTGCTTCTCGGCACTGAGGAATCCGCCCAGTGAGTTGTAGAACGTACCTTCGATGACACCCTCGTTGGCCCAGCGGTAGGCAAGCGAGAAAGTGAGTGCCCAGCCGTTGTCCATCAGTCCGGTGGAGTGGGTGAAGATGGCACGGGCCAAGTAGTTGCGGTTGCAGGCCGAGAAGGTGAGGTTAGACCCCGTGGCATATTGCGAAGCACGCATATTGATGTTGCTGGCACCACCGATGGGGGCAAAGGCGAAGCGATTGTCCTCAAAGGGAGATACGCCCTCCTGATTCTTTGTGGCGTGGTTGAGCCCGCCTATCATACCGTAACTGAAGCGGCCGGTTTCCATATCGTTCATCTGCACGCCATTGATGTACACGTCGTTGTACTTGGAGTCGTAGCCACGCACCTTGAAGCGCATGGGGCTGAAGAGGTAGCCCACGTTGGAGAGGTAGATGTCGTTGGTCGATGAGGTGAGCGCTGCCACGCTCTGCACGGCATCGTCATCTTCGCCAAGCTGCGACTCCGTAAAGGTGAAGGCTGAGTTGTCGTCGGCCTGTCCCACAGTGGCATTGTTTGTTTGCGCCGTGGCCGACTGCAAGTGTGTGCCGCCGATGCATAGTAGCGCAACCATACGAAAGATAGTTTTTCTCATAAACAGTATTTTGTGAATTC
>CANBEE010000127.1 GCA_947367415.1 uncultured Bacteroidales bacterium | reverse complement strand
ACTACGCCAGTCTTCTCAAATTTTCTCTTAAATTTCTTAAGGGCTCTTTCGATGTTTTCGCCCTCTTTAACGGGTACTACAATCATTTTGTTGTCTTTTATTATTTTGTTATTACTCTTTTTCTATTCTTTTGTACGTGCCTTGCACGCAGTCTTTTAGGGTTGTGCTCTCAGTATATTTCTACTTGTATTTACCTCCTTTACACTTTTAGCGGCTGCAAAATTAGTGCAAGCCGAGCGAAATGCCAAATTTATTTGAGCAATTCCGAGGCGCCGCCTAATTTCTGTGCCTGCGTAGCGGGCAACTAAAGATACAACAAGCCGAGCAAAATCGCAAACTTTTAGCGCCTCTTTTCTCTGCAATATGTGTCGTACAAATAGTTGAGCTCCTCTTTGCGTATGCCGAGCGCATGCAGCGTGGTGAAGTCGTTCTGCACCTCATTGGCAAAGGTCCGTTTATCGGTATACAGCTGTCCGTCAATCTCCACCTCTTCGTGGGGTAGCTCTTCGTGCAGCTTCTCGGCGCGTTGCATGCAGTTGAAGAACTTCTCGCGCCAGCCTAAAAGCCAGTAGTCGTATGCCGCATTCTTCCAGTCCTGTATGGTGAGTTCGTCGGTATGCTCTGTCATCATGCGCTCGTAGTACTTGACCGCTTGCTCAAACTTGTGGTCAAACAGGTTGCACTCTGCCAGTAGGCGCACCGTCTTCAATGACTCGGGATGGTGATAGTCTACCTTGTGCAGATAGGGCAGAGCCTCCTCGTAGTCACCCATTTGGTGGTGCAGCTCGGCGATGTGGTAGGTGAGGTTCAGATTATCGGGCTTCATGCTCTCGGCAATCTCGTAGTATTCGAGTGCCTTTTCGTATTGTGAATCTGCGCGGTAGCATTGTGCTAGATGCAGAATGGTCCAGTAGCTGTCGGGCTGCAAAAGGTCGGCTTTCGTGTAGGCTTCGATGGCCTCTTCGTAGAACTCCACCTTCTGATAGCATAGGCCGAACTGTTGTAGCTGGGTTGCTTCCATGCGGTCGGGGTGCCATTCGTCGAGGCAGTCGAAGTAGCTGATGGCTCCGAAGTAGTTCTTCTGCTTGATGTTGAACCCGATGAGCTTGAACAGCGTGTCGGCCTCCATGATGTTGGCATAGAGTGGGTTATTGCGTATGGGGCGTTGCGCAAGGTCGTCGAACGGGTTGTCAAACTCTTTGATGTTGGGGAAGAGCTTGAAGAACCGGTACAGGTTCTGCACGTATTGGCGCATGATGCTCTGTGTCGTCTGCTTGCTCAGACGCTTCAGGTCAGGTATGTCTGCACTCTCCTTCAATGCTGTGTTCTGCTCTTCGAGCTGTGCCATCATTGCTTCGCGCTGCATCTGCGGTATCTCGCGTATGGCATAGCAGAAGGAGTATTTGTCCGAGTCGCACATGTAGTTCGACTGCAGTATCGTCTTTCCCAGTGGGTTGTTGTTCTCGTTGGGGTTTCCAATAATGCTCAGCACATCGGCCTGCCATGCATCGAAGGGGCGGAACCAGTTACTGATGTTATAGAAGAAGGGGTAGCGCTTCAGCTGCGAGAAGGTGCTCATGTTCACGTCGGCTCCCTCCATCTGCCATTCGGTAATCTCGCGCATGCTCTCCTCCAGTCCGCTCTCGTGCATCCACTGCTCCCAGTCGGGGTTGATGTCGTCGCTGCCAAACTCCTCCTTCTTGATGTTGGGCATACGGCGCAGCTTAGGGTTCTTCATCAGCCCGGGGATGATTTCTTCGCGCATCTTGCGGTCAATCTCCTCGGTGTCGGCACTGCGTGTGAACTGCAATATGGCATCACCTACCTGACTGCTAAAGATGGGGTCGTCGGTCAGTAGGGTCAAGCGTGCCTTGGCATCGCTGTAGTAGCCTATACGCTCGCTCCAGCAGTAGCAGGCGATGACGATACCCACCAGGGCTCTCATGCTTACGGTCTGCTGAGGGTGGTAGTAGGCGTCGCAGAGGAATATCAGCTTCAGTGGGTCAAACATGCGCAGTGTGCTCAATGTCACGGCGCTCACGATGACGCACTGGTCGGCTTCTGTGATGGTGGACGAGAGCAACAGCTTGTCGGCCTCCGAAGCCGTTACTGCATTCCATGTTCCCTGTGTCCATAGGTCGGTGAAGAGCGTTGCGAGCTGCTTGTCGTGTGTCGTGGCCAGTTGTTTCAGCTCCTCGGTGTCGCGTGTGGTGCGTATGCCCTCGGCAAAGGCCTCCAGCTGTAGTTGGTATACGTGGAGTGGCTCACGCCGGGCTGTTCTGCTCTGCGTGGTGTAGTAGGGGAGCTCCTTGGTGCCGTGTGTGGCTATGACGCAGCGGTCGGCAATCTGCAGGGCATGGCCTACGAGCTGCTGGTATACGCGGTCGCGCTCCGGGTCGTCGGCTCCTTGGTTGAAATAGTCAATCAGCGCATCATACGTGGCGATGATTCCGCTCAGCTCATACTCCAGTTCCCATAGTTCAGCCTCCTTAATTGCGGCGGTAAGCTCCTCTAGGAAATGGTAGAACTGTCTGTTTCTGATGTACTCCATCCAATTGTCCGACAATGTATCTATCTTCATACGCTCTTCTTCGTCACTTTTTATTGTAATAGGTGTTGCTTATATTGCACAAAGATGCAAAGTTAACGTAAATCTTCCTAACTCCGTTCACTCCATCGCGGTTTTTTGTTTTTGCAGTGGGAAAAACCGAGTGCTTTCAGTAAAAAGAGTTGAGGGTGTGCCAACGACTTCTGACACACCCTCAACCATGATTGTCTAACTAAGTATTAGCCCTGGATAGCAGCTACGCCCGGCAATACCTTGCCTTCGATAGCCTCGAGCAGAGCACCACCACCGGTAGAGATGTATGATACCTGGTCGGCCAATCCGAACTTGTTTACGCAAGCTACTGAGTCGCCACCACCGATGAGTGAGAAGGCACCCTCAGCTGTAGCCTTGGCGATAGCCTCGCCGATAGCGCGTGAACCTGCAGTGAAGGCATCGCACTCGAATACACCGGCAGGACCGTTCCACAGGATGGTCTTGGCACCCTCGATAGCAGCAGCAAATGCCTTCTGGCTCTCTACACCGGCGTCAACGCCTTCGAAGCCAGCGGGAACTGCGTTTGACGGACAGGTGATAATCTCAGCACCCTCCTTTACGCTCATTGTGCCGAAGTCGAGGCCGTTGGTAGCGGTGCAGTCGGTACCGAGTACCAACTCAACGCCATTCTTCTTGGCCAGCTCCTCAACACCCAAAGCAACATCGAGCTTGTCCATCTCAACGATTGAGTCGCCAATCTCGCCACCGTGAGCCTTTGAGAATGTATAGGTCATACCGCCGCAGAGGATGAGCTTGTCAACCTTGCCCAGCAGATTCTCGATGATACCAATCTTTGAAGATACCTTCGAACCACCCATGATGGCTACGAAGGGACGCTTGATGTTTGACAGTACGTTGTCAACAGCCTGTACCTCCTTCTGCATGAGGTAGCCGAGCATCTTGTTGTCGGCATCGAAGTAGTCGGCAATAACAGCGGTAGAAGCGTGCTTGCGGTGAGCTGTACCGAAAGCGTCGTTGATGTAGCAGTCGGCGTATGAAGCGAGAGTCTTTGCAAACTCCTTCTGTGAAGCCTTCATAGCTTTCTTTGCCTCCTCGTATGCGGGGTCAGCCTTGTCGATACCTACGGGCTTGCCCTCCTCTTCGGGGTAGAAACGGAGGTTCTCGAGCATCAATACCTCGCCAGCCTTGAGCGCAGCAGCGGCCTCAGCAGCCTTGGCGCAGTCGGGAGCGAACTGTACGGGTACACCGAGCTTCTCGGATACAGCGTCAACAATCTGGCTGAGTGAGAACTTTGCGTTCACCTTGCCTTTGGGCTTACCCATGTGCGACATGATGATGAGGGCACCACCATCGGCCAAAACCTTCTTCAAGGTGGGGAGAGCACCACGGATACGGGTGTCGTCAGTAATCTTACCTTCTTCGTTCAAGGGTACATTGAAGTCCACGCGAACGATTGCCTTCTTGCCGGCAAAGCTGTAGTTGTCAATGTTTTGCATAATACTTGTAATGTTATAAAAGTAATAGAATAAATCTTTATTTACGTAATCTTTGCACTTTCTTGCAAAGTTAACAAAAGTTTGTTAACTCACACGGAAAAAGCAATTAATTCTCGTTAATAGACTATTTTTTCTCTGCGCGGCTCAGCACTCCTTGTCGAGGGGACTCATCTTCTTGTAATACTTGCATAGCATTTTCAGTCCACACTCGTTGCACTTGGGCTTGCGTGCTATGCAGGTGTAGCGTCCATGCAGGATGAGCCAATGGTGGGCGATGGGGATGAGTTCGTCGGGGATGTGCCGGGTGAGCTCCATCTCTACGCTGTAGGGCGTGGTGCAGCGTGCAGGCACCAAGCCAATGCGGTGGCTCACACGGAATACGTGGGTGTCGACAGCGAAGGCGGCCTTGCCCCATACGACCGATTGGATGACGTTGGCTGTCTTGCGCCCCACACCGGGCAGGCGTACCAGCTCCTCCAGCGTGTCGGGCACCTCGCCGCCAAACTCCTTCATGAGCATCTGTGCCATGCCCACCAGGTGCTTGGCCTTGTTGTTGGGGTACGACACGCTCTTGATATATTCGAAGATGACCTCGGGCGTAGCCAGTGCCATGGCCTCGGCTGTGGGATAGTCGTGCATGAGCTGCGGTGTCACCATATTGACCCGCTTGTCGGTACACTGGGCAGAGAGTATCACTGCTACCAGCAGGCTGAAGGGAGAGTCGTAGTGCAGCTCCGTCTCGGCTACCGGCATTGCTTCCTTGAAGTAGGCTATCGTGCGTTCGTATAGTTCTTGTTTCTTCATGATATATGGGGCTTGCTTGTCAGCGCAGTTTGTTCTTGATGAAATGCGGTGCCACAATCTTGTTGTAGTAGATGAGCGAGCCCAGCGTGAGCAGGGCGCCGAGCAGGTACCCGTAGCTGAGCGATGAGACCTCGGCGATGTAGCCGCCCACGAGCATGCCAATACCGATGCCTACGTCCCATGAGGTGAGGTAGGTAGAGGTGGCGGTGCCGCGCTTGGAGTTGGGTGCGAGGTTCACAAACAGGGTGTTGTAGGCAGGGAACATGGTGCCGAAGCCTACGCCCAGCAGCAGGGCGGTGGCAAAGAATATGAGCGTGCAGGCCGTGGCATTCCACACGATGATATAGCGGCAGGCGGCCAGCAGGGCAAAGCACACGAGCACTACATACATGCCCCATGCGATGAGCTGGGTGAGGCGTCCGCGGTCGACAAGGCGACCGGAGAAGATGCGCGAGATGGCCATGCCTACGGCCATGAAGGTGAAGAAGAGACCGGTATTGACGGCCAATCCCATCTGCTCGGCATAGAGGGCCACGTAGTTGGTGGTCATGCCGTAGGGGACTGACATGAGCAGGAGGCTGAGCCCTGCAGGCAAGCCCTTCTTAAGGATGAAGCGGTCGAAGGAGAGTGGCTCGCGCACCACACGTGGCTTGGGCGGTGTCTTCACCAGCGCTGCTGCTACCAAGCCGATAAAGGTGGCTACGAAGGCGATGGCGAAGATGACATCGTAGGAGACGCTGCCGTGGAGCATCAGGCCGAGCATGGGGCCGATGGACATGGCGAAGTTGTTCGTAAGGCCGAAATAGCCGAGTCCCTCGCCGCGGCGCTCCGTAGGGAGGATATCGATGACGATGGTGCTGCCGCCTACCGAGGTGGTGCCGAAGGCCAAGCCGTGGGCCACGCGGAAGAAGGCAAAGAGGGTGAGCGTGCCGGCAAACCTATACCCGGCAAAGATGGCTGTGAACACCGCATAGGCCACGAGGTAGAGTGGCTTGCGGGCAAACATGTCGATGAGGTAGCCCGAGAAGGGGCGTATGCAGAGTGCCGAGACGGTGTAGCACGAGAGGATGATACCGATGAGCGTGCCCTCGGCCGCAAACACTTCGGCTAGATAGAAGGGGAGCACGGGGACCAGCATCCAAAACCCGAAGAACATCAGGAAATTGGCTGCCAGCATGAGGCAGTAACTGGGGGTGAAGAGCATTTTGGTTGATGATGGTTGAGGGCTTATGGTTTAGAGTTTAAGATCGCTAAAGTCATTAAGGTGACTAAGGGCAATTCCCTCAACCATAAACCCTCAACCTTTTAATTCGCTGCTTCAAACTCCTTGAGGAAACGGACGTCGTTCTCGGAGAACATGCGGAGGTCCTTGACCTGGTACTTGAGGTTGGTGATGCGCTCGATACCCATACCGAGGGCATAGCCTGAGTATACCTTGCTGTCGATGCCGTTGGCTTCGAGCACGTTGGGGTCTACCATACCGCAACCGAGGATTTCTACCCAGCCGGTACCCTTACAGAAGGGACATCCCTTGCCGCCGCAGATGTTGCAGCTGATGTCCATCTCGGCCGAAGGCTCGGTGACGGGGAAGTAGGAGGGGCGCAGACGAATCTTGGTGTCCTCGCCAAACATCTCCTTGGCAAAGAGCAGGAGGGCCTGCTTGAGGTCGGTGAACGACACGTTCTTGTCCACGTAGAGTGCCTCTACCTGATGGAAGAAGCAGTGTGCACGGTAGCTGATGGCCTCGTTGCGGTATACGCGTCCGGGGCAGATGATGCGGATAGGGGGCTGGCTGGTCTCCATCACACGGCTCTGCACCGATGAGGTGTGGGTGCGCAGGATGATGTCGGGGTGTGCCTCGATGAAGAAGGTGTCCTGCATGTCGCGGGCAGGATGGTCTTCGGCAAAGTTCATCGAAGAGAACACGTGCCAGTCGTCCTCCACCTCGGGACCGTCGGCCAGGGCAAAGCCCATGCGGGCAAAGATGTCGATAATCTCGTTCTTTACGATGGAGAGCGGGTGGCGTGTGCCCAGCTCTATGGGGTAGGCCGTACGGGTGAGGTCCATCTCGGCAGCACCGCTGTCGTTGGTCTCGAAGGCCTCTTTCAGTTCGGCGATGCGCTCTGTGGCGCGGGTTTTCAGTGCGTTGAGTCGCATGCCCACCTCTTTCTTCTGCTCGGCGGGTACGTTGCGGAAGTCGGCCATCAGGTCATTGATGGCGCCCTTCTTGCTCAGGTACTTGATGCGCAGTGCTTCCAGCTCTTCTGCGCTATTGGCGGTGAGGGTTTCCACCTCAGCCATGAGTGCTTCTATCTTGCTTATCATAATGATATATGTTGTTTCTTTGAATTAATTTGCAAAGTTAGTGCAAGGTGAGCGAAATATCAAATTTATTTGAATATTTCCGAACCGCCGCCTAACTTCTGGGCTTGCGCAGCAAGCACTAAAATTAGTGCAAGCCGAGAGAAAACGCAAATTTATTTGCAGTTTTCCGAACCGCCGCCATACACTCCCCTGTCCCTAATATAAGCAGCCACGTCGGGGTGAACCATGGCGCTGATATCCTTGCCTCGTGCAACGGCATCGCGCACCTCAGTAGAGCTATAGGGCAGTAGGGGCAGTTCGAAGTCGTGTATGCTGACCTCTGCATTGCGAATGCTCTTCAGTCCTTGCCGGTGCTGGGCATCGTCTGATGTCTGTCTCTTATACACATCTCCGAGCCCACGAGACTCGACG
>CANBEE010000126.1 GCA_947367415.1 uncultured Bacteroidales bacterium | reverse complement strand
ACATTCAACATTATAGTATAACTTAAAATTTAGAAAAAAATGAAAGACGCAGTTATCATCCTTTGTGGTGGCGGCCCGGCTCCGGGAATGAACTCAGTTTCTATGAGTGTCGCTAAGACATTCCTTACTAGAGGATTCCGTGTAATCGGTCTTCACGGTGGCTACTCAGGCCTTTTCAGCAAGAACGCACGTACTGAAGACCTCGATTTCTTCAAGGCTGACCGTTACTTCAACAGAGGTGGTTCTTACCTTGAGATGAGCCGCTTCAAACCAACTGATGCAGACTTCGAGAACAACTTCAACCTTGACCTCTTCAAGGACAACAATATCAAGCTTCTTGTAACTATCGGTGGTGACGACACAGCTTCTACAGCTAACCGCATCTCGAAGTTCCTCGCAGCTAAGGGCTACCCAATCGCAAACATCCACTGCCCTAAGACTATCGACAACGACCTTCCTCTTCCAGCAAACGCTCCAACATTCGGTTACAACTCTGCAAAGAACGAGGGTGCTCACCTTGCACGCACAGTTTACGAGGATGCACGTACATCAGGTAACTGGTTGGTAATCTCTGCAATGGGTCGTACTTGCGGAAGTCTTGCTTTAGGTATCGGTGAGGCTACACACTGCCCAATGACTATCATCCCTGAGATGTTCAACAAGACTGAGATCTGCCTCGACAAGGTGGTTAAGCTTTCTATCTCAGCTATCCTTAAGAGAAAGGTTATGGGCGTTAACTACGGTACTATCGTAGCTGCTGAGGGTCTCTTCCATGAGTTCAAGGCAGAGGAGATGGAGGCTGCTGGCGTTCACTTCTCATACGATGACCACGGTCACCCAGAGCTTGGCAAGGTGTCTAAGGCTGTCCTCTTCAACGACCTCCTCGAGGCTGAGTTCAAGAAGATCGGTCTTAAGGTTAAGAGCCGTCCGGTAGAGATCGGTTACGACGTTCGTTGCCAGGATCCTGTTGCTTATGACCTTACTTACTGTACAGAGCTCGCAATGGGAGTTTACCAGCTCTACAGCGAGGGCAAGACAGGCTGCATGGTTTATGTTGACTCATACGGAAACGTATCTCCACTCTACCTCGCAGACCTCCAGGACCCTACAACTGGCAAGATCCCACCACGCGTAGTAGACATCAACGCTGGTACAGCACAGAACTACTACAAGTACATCGCTCACTACGTGACTGAGGCTGACTACGAGGCAGTTAAGGCTCTCGGCATCGAGAACCCGGAGGCTTACGACTTCAATAAGATCCTCAACTGGTAATTTGAAAATCCTGCCTCTTTACGTTTTATAGAGGACTGGTATTTAGCTTTTAGACAAGTAAGCTTGACGCATCTAATTCGTCAAGCTTACTTTGTTTTATAGATTATGCAGATCAAATTTGAATATCTGGCTTGCAGGGGCAGGGGATTTCTGTATAAACATAAGCATGTATATAGGCATATATATTCGCTTACCCTCTACACGTAGATTGTCATTTGTTAAAACATATGCAAAATCGATATTGTAGTTATCATTAGCCAAGACATTGGTTAATGCATTATGCCTTTCATAATCTTTACCTGACTTAACCTCAATAGGGATTACTTTTCCATTCTGAGCAATTACAAAGTCCAATTCACCTTGTTTCTTGCTGTTAAAGTAGTGCAGTTCGTGGTTATCTCCTCCTAATCCATGACAATATAATTCCTGGGCTACAAGATTTTCATATATGGCTCCGTAATTCTGCTTTACCTCACCTTGTAGCAGCTGCAACTGGATTCCTGAGGCATATTGGCTTGTCAACAGACCGACATCATTCTGGAATAGCTTGAACAGGTTCCTCAATTCGTTTAGCTTTAACGAGAAGGTCGGCTCCTGGATATTCAATGTTGGTATCGCAACACCTGCATTCTTGAGCCACAAGAAACTGTTCTCATAACGCGAGAAACGGGCATGTTCATTGAGATTCTTCAGAATAAAGCGTTTGTTCTTGGCATCAAGCTCAGATGGAATCAGATTGAATATTTCATTAATCTCAAGCTTCTTATCAGGATCATACTGACTTATATCCCACTTATATAGATCCAGAATTTCTTTCTGTTTCTCTTCTACAACATTGAGGTCGTTTGTGTCTACATATGCCTGCACTGCAGCTGGCATACCTCCAACAACGAGATAAAGGTGAACCATCTTCATCAGGGCGGCATGGACAACTTCGTCTACCGGAATCCTTTTCTCAAATGCTTTGGCTACACTTGTCAACACCTCATCAGAAAGACCAAGACAGCGTGAAAATTCCTCAATATCCAAAGGGAAAACCTCTTTTACAGACATATACCCGACAGGTACGCTTTCAACTCCCTTTAATTCCACACCAAGCAAGCTACCGCTCAATGCATACTTGCAGCTTCCTTCATCCACGAGAAATTTTATCCAGGTGATGACCTCAGGACATTTCTGAACTTCGTCAAAGAATATCATTGTATTTGGCAATGATGTCTTCTTTCTTGTGTGAGCAGATATACGCAACAGTACATCCTTGGCATTCTGTGAGCCCTTAAAGATGTTGCACGCAGAGTCATCTTCATAGAAGTTGATCTCAATCAGATTCATCTTTTGCTTTGCCGCATATTTCCTTATGGCAGAAGTCTTGCCGACTTGTCTTGCACCTTTAAGAAGTAATGCAGACTTATTATTTGAGTAATGCCTCTCAATAAAGTTGTCCAGTTTTCTCGATAGCATATCAGTGAAATTTTACATCAATATCATAAGTCATTTTACACTTTTACAGTGCAATTTCCTTACAATGCTTACATTTTTCCAATGCAAATTTAAGTAATAATTTACATTTTTCCAATGTGATATGTTCTTGTCTGATTACCCATAAACAAAAACTCTCCGCTGCAGGCTGTTCTGTTGCGGAGAGTTTTGCTTTTATAGTGACGAAAAAAGGCTCACTTTTGTGAGCCTTTGAAGTACTCGGTAGGGGAATCGAACCCCTATTGCAAGATTGAGAATCTTGAGTACTAACCGTTATACGAACCGAGCATTTGGAGCGGAAGACGAGGTTCGAACCCGCGACCCTCAGCTTGGGAAGCTGATGCTCTACCAACTGAGCTACTGCCGCATATCTCCCATAATGACAATGCGAAGTTACATACATTTTCGGGATTATGCAACGAAAAGTTTCTTTTTTTGATTATTTATACCTAACTTCGTCCCATACATTTTAACTGAGATACTATGGCAAAAGGCAATTATAAAGAAGACAACATTGAGTTCTTGAGAAAAAAGGCAACTGAGGAGGGCGTACACAAGACAGCGCAAGGCATCCTATACGAAGTATTGAAGTCGGGCAGCGGAGCACGAGCTACCGTGCGCAGCATTGTATCGGTGTACTACAAAGGAATGCTCATTAATGGCGACGTGTTCGACGACAACACCACCCAAGGCTACCCCGATGCCTTTCGCCTTGCCGACCTTATTGTTGGCTGGCAAATAGCCCTTACTCAAATGTGCGTAGGCGATTTATGGCGCATCTATGTTCCCTCCCAAGTCGGCTATGGTGCCATGAGCGTAGCCGGAATCCCCAAGCACTCCACACTAATCTTCGAAATCGAGCTTGCAGGAGTAAGCTAGCAGAAGCTACACGTTAAAGCAAGTTGGGGAAATAATTAAAGGTCAGCATTCATAGCCATTCATTGTTAGTCCCTCTATTATCCCATTTCAACCTAATTCATTGAAACGAAATGAAGTCAATACCATACAAATTCATCCGTGCATTAATATTTTTTAGTACATCTTAGAAAAGTTCCACTTTTTTTACGTACCTTTGTCTTCACGTTTTTGAGAAATTAGGATTTTTTATGTTGTATTACCTTGTAATAAAGTACGGCATTGGCTGAAAACAGAGTAGAACCCGGTGGTAACATCATCGATATCAAGCACGTGTCTAAATGGTTCGGAGACAAACAGGTGCTGGATGATGTGAGTTTGTACATCAGAAAGGGAGAGTTCGTCACCATCCTTGGTCCCTCGGGATGCGGTAAGACGACCCTTTTGCGAATCTTGGCAGGTTTTGAGACTGCCTCAGAGGGAGAAATCCTATTGGAAGGTGCCGATATCACACAGACACCACCGCATCAGCGACCGATGAATACGGTATTCCAACGCTATGCGCTATTTCCACACCTCAACGTATACGACAACATCGCCTTTGGCCTGAAGCTGAAGAAGACCAAGGCCAACATCATAGAAAACAAGGTGCGACGCGCCTTGAAGATGGTGGGCATGACCGACTATGAGCATCGCGATGTGAACTCGCTCTCGGGCGGACAGCAGCAGCGCGTGGCCATAGCACGTGCCATCGTGAACCAGCCCACCGTGCTCCTGCTCGACGAGCCCCTTGCCGCACTGGACCTCAAGATGCGCAAGGACATGCAGATGGAACTCAAGGAGATGCACAAGACACTGGGCATCACCTTCATCTACGTCACCCACGACCAAGAGGAGGCGCTCACGCTGAGCGACACCATCGTGGTGATGAGCGAGGGCGTGATACAGCAGATAGGTACGCCTACCGACATATATAACGAACCCGAGAACTGCTTCGTGGCCGACTTCATCGGCGAGAGCAACATCCTCAACGGCACCATGGTGGAGGACCGTCTGGTGCGCTTTATGGACACGGAGTTCAAGTGCGTCGACGAGGGCTTCGGCAACGATGTACCCGTCGATGTGGTCATTCGCCCCGAGGACATCTACATCATGACCCCCACCGAGAGTGCCATGCTGCATGGACGCGTGTCGTCGTGCATCTTCAAGGGTGTACACTACGAGATGACCGTGCAGTTGCCCAACGGCTACGAGCTGATGGTGCAGGACTACAACGCCTTCGAGCCGGAGAGCGAGGTGAGTCTCATCATCAAGCCATCAGATATTCACGTGATGAAGAAGGAGCGCACATGCAACACCTTTGAGGCCGTGGTGGTGGACGAGACGCACATCGACATGCTGGGAGCTACCTTCGAATGTATGCCTCACACGCTCGAGAAGGGCACCGAGGTGAAGGTGGAGGTGGACTTCGACAAGATAGAGCTCACCGACGACAAGGAAGACGGTATGCTCGAAGGCGACGTACGACTCATCCTATACAAAGGCAACCACTATCACCTCACCATCGTGACCGACGAGGACGACTACCTCTACGTAGACACCAACGACGTGTGGGACGATGGCGATATGGTGGGTATCAACATATTGCCGGGAGACTTGAGAATAATTCACAATTGAGAATTGACAATTGACAATTGAGAAATCATATGTCATCCTGAGCAACGCGAAGAATGCTTGCGCTCGGCTTGTCCGAGAATCTCACGCAGGGACTTTGTTAAGACATTTTGCGAGATTCTTCACTTCGTTCAGAATGACAAGGGAGACGAAAGCTTCCTTAAAGTGAGACGAAAATGAACAAATTCATCAAATTCATATCGCGCCGCAGCACATGGTCTATCCCCTATGTGATATTCCTGCTGCTGTTTGTGGTGCTGCCGCTGATACTCATCGGCGTGTATGCCTTCATGGACTATAGCGGCAACTTCACCGTGGCCAACTTCGTCAAGTTCATCGAGCAGCCCGAGGCCATCAAGACCTTCGTCTACTCCGTGGCCATAGCCATCATCACCACCTTCCTGTGCATACTGCTGGGCTACCCCGCGGCATACATACTGAGCAACAAGGAGTTTAACCGCTCCAAGACGATGGTGCTGCTCTTCATCCTGCCCATGTGGGTCAACATCCTCATCCGTACGCTGGCTACCGTGTCGCTCTTCGACATCACCGGCATACCGCTCGGCGAGGGTGCCCTGCTCTTCGGCCTCACCTACGACTTCCTGCCCTTCATGATCTATCCTATATATAATACGATGATGAAGATTGACAAGAACCTCATCGAGGCGGCGCAAGACCTCGGAGCCAACCAGCTGCGCGTGTTCCTCAAGGTGATACTGCCCCTCTCCATGCCGGGTGTGGTGAGCGGTATCATGATGGTGTTCTTGCCTACGATATCGACCTTCGCCATCTCTGAGCTGCTGACGATGAACGATATACGCCTCTTCGGCTCCATCATCCAGGAGAACATCATGCTGAGCGATACGATGAACTATGGCGCTGCCCTGTCACTCATCATGCTGATTATCATTGGCATCACCAGCTTCCTCAGCGGCGACGATGAGGGAGAGGTGAGCCATGGAGGAATAATATAAATTGACAATTCACAATTGATAATTGACAATTAGAGTACTCTGAGCTCTCCGGGTACTCCGAAAAACAAAGAACAAGGATGAACGCAAAAAAGATATTAGCCAAAGGGTATCTGTGGTTGCTGCTGGCAATCCTCTACACCCCGATTCTCATCATCGCCATCTTCTCGTTCACCGAGACAAAGGTGCTGGGCAACTGGACGGGCTTCTCCCTGAAGCTCTACACCAACCTCTTCGACGGAGGCATGTCGAACTCGCTGATGAGTGCCATACAGAACACCATCATCATTGCCCTGGTAGCCTCGTCCATCGCTACCGTGCTGGGCAGCGTGGCCGCCATAGGCATCTACAACCTGAAGAACCGCCAGCGACAAGCGGTCAACTTCCTCAACAACATACCCCTCATCAACCCCGACATCATCACCGGTATCTCGCTCTTCCTGCTCTTCGTGGCACTGGGCATATCGCAGGGCTACACCACGGTAATCCTCGCCCACGTCACCTTCTGCACACCCTACGTGGTGCTCAGTGTGATGCCGCGCCTCACGGGCATGAACCCCAATATCTATGAGGCGGCCCTCGACCTCGGCGCCACGCCCTTCCAGGCATTGCGCAAGGTCATCATCCCCGAGATCAAGCCCGGCATCATCAGCGGCTTCATCCTCTCGTTCACGCTCTCTATCGACGACTTTGCCGTGAGCCTCTTCACCAAGGGCAACATCGGACTCGAGACCCTCTCTACCTACATCTACTCCGATGCACGCAAGGGCGGTCTCACCCCCGAGCTGCGACCCCTGTCGACGATAATCTTCGTCACCGTATTGGTGCTGCTCATCATCATTAACCGACGCTCGGCGAAACAGGCCAAGGCAAAGGTCTGATATATAACGAAAGCTCGAAAAAGTTTTTACATTCTTATCCCATACCGCGCCGTACCACCCAGCGCCTCCTCGATACGGATCAGCTGGTTGTACTTGGCTATACGGTCGCTACGGCTCATCGAGCCCGTCTTTATCTGCCCCGCATTCACCGCCACGGCAATGTCGGCAATCGTGGTGTCTTCGGTCTCGCCCGAGCGGTGGCTGATGATGGTGCTGTACCCATTGCGGCGGGCCATCTCGATGGTGTCGAGCGTCTCGCTGAGCGTACCTATCTGGTTCACCTTCACGAGCACGCTGTTGGCGCATTTCTGCTCTATACCTTTGCGCAGATACTTCACGTTCGTCACAAAGAGGTCGTCGCCCACCAGCTGGCAGCGGTCGCCAATGCGCTCGGTAAGCATAGCCCATCCCTCCCAGTCGTTCTCGGCCATGCCATCCTCGATGGAGTCTATCGGGTAAAGCCCCACGAGCCGTTCGAGGTAGTACACCTG
>CANBEE010000125.1 GCA_947367415.1 uncultured Bacteroidales bacterium | reverse complement strand
ATTGTCTTTTTCGGCCATAATAATGAGAGAAGCCTCCCCCCTGCCCCTCCCAAGGAAGGGTGACTCAGACATTGCGAGCCAAATTCCCCCTCCTTGGGCCGACGCGAAATGAGCGTCGGTTGCGACGACTGAAGCTTTAGCTTCACAAAGGAGTTCCGCTTGCGGATAAGGTTAGGGGAGGCCATTCTTATATCAATGATTCAACGTCCCCGAATTAATCACCGGCTGCGCAGGCTCGTCGGCACAGAGCACTACCAGCAGATTGCTCACCATGGCCGCCTTCTTCTCCTCGTCGAGGTCTACGATAGCCTCCGAAGAGAGCTTGTCGAGCGCGAGCTTCACCATCGACACGGCACCCTCTACAATCTTCTCGCGGGCAGTGATGATAGCGCTTGCCTGCTGACGTTTGAGCATGATGGCTGCAATCTCGGGAGCATAGGCGAGGTAGTTGATACGTGCTTCCACCACTTCAATACCTGCCATAGAGAGGCGCTCGTTGAGCTGCTGCACCAGCTGCATGTTAATCTCATCGGCATTGGAGCGCAGGGTGAGCTGTTCGCCAGTCGACGTGTCGGTGTCATCGTAAGCGTAGCGGCCAGCTACCTGACGGAGAGCAGCATCGCTCTGCACCTTCACGAAGTTCTCAAACGCCTTCATACGTCCTGCCACCGCACCGGCTGTTGTGGCAGCACCCGCCATAGCCATCGTCTGTGAGTCAATCTCGAACAGCGCCTTGTAGGTATCCTTCAATTTCCACACCAATACGAGGCCAATCATGATGGGGTTACCCGTCAGGTCGTTTACCTTGATGGGGTCGGCATTCAGGTTACGTGCGCGGAGCGACACCTTCTTCTTGTCCAGGAAGGGATTCACCCAATAGAAACCTGCACGGCGGAAGGTACCCTTGTACTTACCGAAGAACACCATTACGCGCGCCTCGTTGGGCTCGAGTGTCATGAAGCCGATGAGATGGATAAACCATACCAGACACAGCACGATACCAACCACAATACCCAGTACCTCGGGGATATAATCGTTTGCCGCACCCAGAAAACACAAGGGAGCTGCTGCCAATATCAGCAAATTAATCAGCAATCCCAAGAAGCCATTCACTACAGAACCTTTGTAATCTCTTTCGTTTGTTTCCATTTTTTTATTATTTAGAGGTTTAACAAGTAATATCATTTTGATATCACAAAGATTTCATTTAAAATCCGAGATTTCCAAATAATTTGGTAAAAAAGTTTCATTAAACATTAAAAAAATGTAACTTTACGGCAAAATCGTCCATACCATGATACTGAAACTCTACGAAAAGAACAACGCTCGCCGCGACATCGACCGCATTGTCGAGATACTGAACGATGGCGGAGTCATCATCTACCCTACTGATACGACTTATGCCTTCGGGTGTCATGCGCTAAAGGAGCGTGCTATAGAGCGCGTATGCGATATCAAGGGGATGGACACGAAGCATCATCTGCTCTCGGTGGTGGCACACGACATCAGCAGCGTGAGTGAATATGTGAAGATTGACAACGACACCTTCCGCCTGATGCGCGATAACCTACCAGGCCCCTTCACCTTCATCCTCCCAGCTGGCAACCGCCTGCCCAAGATATTCAAGAACCGTAAGGAGGTGGGCATACGCATCCCCGACAACAACATCGTGTGCGAAATATGCGAAGCGCTGGGTGCTCCACTGCTATCGACAAGCCTCAGGGTTGACGAGCGTGAAGAGATAGAGTATATGACCCTACCCGAACTCATCGACGAGAAGTATGGCGACCTGGTAGATCTCATCATCGATGGAGGCGAAGGGGATACCGAACTGAGCACCGTCATCAACTGCGCTGACGGCGAAATGGAGATTATACGCCAGGGAAAGGGCTGGATATAGCATTTTTAACACGGTATTACCGATAGCTTTTCAATAAATATAGCTATTTATTTTATAAAAAAGTCGTAACTTTGCACTTTAATTCATTAAAGCATGGCAACATTACGATTCGAAGTCATAGGCGAGGCTTTCAAAAAGCGTCCTTTAGAGGTAGCGACTCCCGATGCCCGCCCCTCAGAATATTTTGCAATCAACGTATTCAACAAGGAGAAGATGGCACGCTATCTCTCCACCGAAGTATACAACAAGATGGTCGACGTCATCGACCATGGTGCCCCCATGGAGCGCAGCATTGCCAACCAAGTGGCCGACGGCATGAAACGCTGGGCCATGGAGCTGGGTGCCACACACTACACCCACTGGTTCCATCCGCTCACCGACACCACCGCCGAGAAGCACGACGCCTTCGTGGAGCACGATGGTCAGGGCGGACTCCTCGAGGTATTTGATGGCAAGCTATTGGTGCAGCAGGAGGGCGACGCCTCGTCGTTCCCCAATGGCGGTATCCGCGCCACCTTCGAGGCACGCGGCTACTCGGCCTGGGACCCCACATCGCCCGCCTTCGTGATGGACGACACGCTTTGCATACCTACCGTGTTCCTCTCATATACGGGCGAAGCACTCGACTACAAAGCACCCTTGCTCAAGGCATTGCATGCCGTAGACAAGGCCGCCACCGAGGTTTGCCACTATTTTGACCCCGAAGTGAAGCGTGTGACCTCGTTCCTCGGATGGGAACAGGAATACTTCCTGGTTGATGAGGGACTCTATGCTGCACGCCCCGATCTGCTGATGTCGGGCCGCACACTTATGGGACACGGATCGGCCAAGGACCAGCAGCTCGAAGACCACTATTTCGGTGCAATTCCCGAACGCGTTGCTGCATTCATGAAAGAATTGGAGATTGAGTCGCTCAAACTCGGTATCCCCGCCAAGACACGTCACAATGAGGCCGCACCCAACCAGTTTGAGTTGGCCCCCATATACGAAGAGACAAACATTGCTTGCGACCACAACATGCTGGTGATGATTCTCATGAAGAAGATTGCCCGCAAGCATGGATTCCGTTGCCTGCTGCACGAGAAGCCCTTCGCCGGCATCAACGGCTCGGGCAAGCACAACAACTGGAGCCTTGGTTCCGACCGCGGACATCGTCTGATGTCACCGGGCAAGACCACCGAGGACAACCTCATGTTCATCACTTTCGTAGTCAATACGCTGGCAGCCGTATACCGCCACAACGGACTATTGAAGGCCTCTATCATGAGTGCCAACAACACCCACCGTCTGGGCGGCCACGAGGCACCCCCGGCCATCATATCCTCATTTCTAGGCAAGCAGCTCACCGAACTCTTCGATGCGCTGGAGAACTCATCGAGCGAGGAACTCTTCAAGATTGCAGGCAAGACGGGCAAGCGCATCCTCGAGATGCCTCAGATTCCCGAACTGCTCATCGACAACACCGACCGCAACCGCACCTCACCCTTCGCCTTCACCGGTAACCGTTTCGAGTTCCGCGCCGTAGGCTCCGAAGCCAATTGTGCCTGTGCCATGATAGCGCTCAATGGTGCCGTGGCCGAACAGCTCGTGGAGTTCAAGCAACATGTAGATGCGCTCATTGCCAATGGCATGGACAAGCGCGAAGCCCTTATCAAGGAGATTCAGAAACTCATCACCTATTGTAAACCCATCCGTTTCGACGGCAACGGTTATAGTGAGGAGTGGAAGGCCGAGGCTGCACGCCGAGGGCTCGATTGCGAGACCTCAGCACCCAACATCTTCAAGGCATACGCCAACGATACTAGCGTACGGATGTTCGAGAGCCTCAGCATCATGAATCGCGCCGAGTTGGAGGCACGCAACGAGATTAAATGGGAGATATACACCAAAAAGATACAAATCGAGGCTCGTATCTTCGGTGACATGGCCCTCAACCACATCATTCCCGTAGCCACCAAGTACCAGGGCCAGCTTGTTGACAACGTATACAAGATGAAGGAGATACTTGGTACCGAGGGCGAAGCCCTGTCGGCATCGAACATCAACCTCATACGCCGCATCGCCAGCCTCGTACATTCCATCGAGAGCGGTGTGGCCGAGATGATTGAGTGCCGTAAGGTTGCCAACCGCATACAAGGACTATACGAGAAGGCTTTGGCATACCACGACACCGTGGCACCCAAGCTCGAAGTGCTGAGAACCTACATTGACGATCTGGAAGAGGTGGTCGACGATAGCCTTTGGCCTCTGCCTAAGTACAGGGAATTACTCTTCATCCGATAGCGTCAAACACCGGCATTCTCCCGATCTGTAAAGCCATATTTGGGGATTATTGTGCAAATATATCAGCATCGAAAGGTAATAACCGAAAAAATACCTTATCTTTGCATGATTAAACAATCCATACACATGAGTGTATCAATAATAAGGAATATGGAGCAAGCACAGCAACCGTCACTCATCAACATCGCCATGAATATGGGCGCAGTTGTCGGTGTGTACTACATCGCCAAGTTCTGCTTGTTTCCCCTAAGCCTGCACTCCACACTGGCCGCCATGCTCTTCCTCGGGCTGACGTTGATGGTTCCCTTCCTCGTCTATCGTCTCACTAAGTTGTATCGCGACCGCTATATGGACGGATACATTGACTTCACGCAAGCACTTGTCTTCGTGTTGCTCATTATGGGATTCGGATCGCTACTCACAGCAGCAGCCCACTACATATACTTCGCCTACATTGATAGAGGCATGATGGTGGGAGCCCTTGAACAGAGCATAGCGCAACTTTCAGCTATAGACCTGAGCACATTGGAAGGTGTCGAGGGAGTTGAAGCCATTGAGAACACCAAGGCACAATTTGACCAATACATTGGGATGATGCGCACTACCGCCGCACAGCTAATGGCCATGACACCTATCGATATGACCCTAGGAATGCTGAGCAACAATGTATCGTGGGCAATTGCTGTAGCACTGCCGGTAGCCCTGTTTGTCAGAAGAAACAAAGTTAAAGAATAAGAACAGAATAGAACATCTCATAATTCATAATTAGAATATCATGGATATATCCGTTATCGTACCTCTGTACAACGAAGCCGAAAGCCTTCCCGAACTGCATGCTTGGATTAAGCGCGTGATGAACGAGCATCACTTCAGCTATGAAATATTGTTTGTCAACGATGGCAGCACCGACGATTCATGGAAGGTTATCGAGGCCTTACACGCCGACAATCCCGAAGTTAAGGGCATCAAGTTCCGTCGCAACTACGGCAAGTCGCCCGCACTCTATTGTGGTTTCGACCGCGCCGAAGGTGATGTGGTCATCACCATGGATGCCGACCTTCAGGACTCGCCCGACGAGATTCCCGAGCTCTACCGCATGATTACAGAAGACGGCTATGACCTGGTATCTGGCTACAAACAGAAGCGCTACGACCCGCTGTCAAAGACCATCCCCACAAAGCTGTTCAACGCCACCGCACGTAAGGTGTCGGGCATCAAGAACTTGCACGACTTCAATTGCGGTCTTAAGGCATATCGCAAGGAGGTAGTGAAAAATATCGAGGTATATGGCGAAATGCACCGCTACATCCCCTACCTAGCCAAGAATGCCGGCTTCACCAAGATTGGCGAAAAGGTGGTTCAGCACCAAGCACGCAAGTATGGTGTCACCAAGTTTGGCCTTAACCGCTTTGTCAACGGTTACCTCGATTTGATGACCCTTTGGTTCCTCAGCAAGTTCGGGGTCAAGCCCATGCACTTCTTCGGTCTTTGGGGATCGGTAATGTTCATCATCTGTTTCCTGTGTGTCATCTTCATCGGTGCCAACAAGCTCTATAGCCTTGCCAACGGCATCCCGGCACGCCTCATTACAGACAGTCCCTACTTCTACCTCACCCTGGTAGGCATGATTCTTGGTGTACAGATGTTCCTCACGGGATTCCTCGGCGAGATTGTCAGCCGCAACTCACAAGAGCGTAACAACTATAAAATAGAGAAGGAGTTCTGATGCATCGTATCCGCCACATAGCCTACTTGCTCGGCACCATCCTCTGCCTCATAGCAAGCATGACCGCCTGCTCAGGCGAGGACTGCCCCATCAACAACACCGTAGCAGGGAAAATGGTATTCTATAGCCATCTGGGCGATGCTGTTGCCATCAACGGCACCCTGAGTGTGAGTGTAGTGCGCCCGCAAGGCGACTCCATTGTGCTCAACCTCAAGAGCAACGCATCAGACATCACCTTCCCGCTCAGCTACACACACGAAACCGATACCTTCATCTTCGACTACAATGCCGGTATGGCCTACGACACCCTTTACCTCAGCCATATCAACACCCCTACCCTCGTATCCGTAGCTTGCGGCACGGCCATGTTCCACACCCTCACCAAGGCACACAGCACCCACCACGTGATAGATACCCTAATCATTAAATCCCCCGAAGTCAATTACGATGAGCGCGAAAACATACAGGTTATTTATCATACTGCTAATTAGTGCTGCCTCCATCCTGTTACCACAACAGGCAAAGGCCCAGTCGGCAAAGGTCGTCAACGCTGCCAAGGAAGAGAAACCCGAAGGTCCCACCTTCCGAGGCATCTACCTATCAGCCGACATGTTTGGCTACATCTACCCCATCTTCGTCAAAGACAAGTACTACAGCACAGAAATCTCCGCAACGGTGAACCTCAAGAACCGCTTCTTTCCCGTCATCGAAGCCGGATTCGGTCATACCGACATGGTGAGCCAGCTCTACGAAATAGGCTATCGTGCCAGTGCCCCCTACTACCGCATCGGCATGGACTACAACATGCAATATAAGAACGGCAAGCCCAACTACATCTACCTGGGCGCTCGCCTTGGCTATACCACTTTCAAGTACGATGTCAATGCACCCTCGCTCCACGACCCTGTATGGGGCGATGTAGTGCCCATGCAGCTCACGGGCATGCCCTGTCAGGCCATTTGGGCCGAAGCCGTGGCTGGCGTACGTGCAGAGATTGCCAAGAACTTCTACATGGGATGGTCGCTCCGTTACAAATACCCCCTCCGCAAGTCCCCAATAGCCAACGGAGGCCCATGGTACATCCCTGGCTTCGGAGCAGGAAGCGGTAACATAATCGGCGCAACGTATAACATCACCTACTACCTCAACTTCACGAAACGACGCCCATGACCACACTCGAAATATGGCTCACCGCCCTAGCCCTCGCCATGGACAGTTTCACCATAGCCATCGCTAGCGGACTCATACTAAAGCGCATCACCATGCGCCATTTCCTCACCATCGCCCTCTTCTTTGGGTTGTTTCAGGCAATCATGCCCCTGTTGGGTTGGGCAGGCTCGGTATACTTCTACCACTTCATCGAGCAGTACGACCACTGGATAGCCTTTGCTCTGCTCACCTTCTTAGGAGTAAAGATGATACGCGACGGCATCAGCGGCGACGAGGAACATCACTTCGACCCCACCCGCTTCGCCACCGTCCTCACCCTCTCCCTAGCCGTGAGCATCGATGCCCTTGCCGTAGGTATCTCCTTCACCTGCATCGGCATGAGCACTCTCCAGCAATTGGCCTTCCCCCTGTTTGCCATCGGGCTAGCCTCCTTCGTCCTCGCCCTCATCGGCTGCTTCATCGGCAGCATTGTCGGCAGTAAGCTCCGTTTCCCTGTTGAGCCCATCGGAGGCCTTGTACTCATCATCCTCGCGGTAAAAATCCTCATCGAGCACCTCGCCTGACAACCTCACAAA